>JBAIYI010000747.1:0-4225 GCA_037915955.1 Terriglobales bacterium | reverse complement strand
TGGTACAAGCCGGGTTTTATTGCGACCAAAGCGGCAGGCCTGCGAACGGCCTTCCGCAAACCTGAATCGGAGAACAACCAACCGGCAACGGATCGTGCCAGACATAACCGCCGGCATCGGGCGGAAGAGGGACTTTTGCGGCTGCACGGTTTCTGGTGCGCTTCTCCCCACTTTCGCCTAGAATGACATTGTTTTAGCTGATGGCAACAACAGATTACAGTCTTGACCGGGGATTACCCGCCAGTGCGGACGCCGAACGGGCGATCCTGGGCGCGATCCTGCTCGATAACCAAGCTTATCCCCAGGCCGCCGAGTTCCTGCAGGCCGACGATTTTTCGCTCGATTCGCACCGCCGCATTTACCTGCGCATGATGGAGTTGGCTGAAACCGGCCGCCCGATCGATTACGTCACATTGACCGAGCAGCTTGGCCAGCACAAAGAGATTGAAGCGGTGGGCGGCGTGGCGTACGTCACTTCGCTGACTGACGGCCTGCCGCGGGTCAAGAACATTGAGCAATACGTTCGCATTGTGCGCGACAAGGCACTGTTGCGCGGATTGATCCACGCGGCCAGCAATGCGATTCAGAAAGCCTATGATCAGGAAGCTCCGGCGGAAGAGATTGTTGACGCAGCCGAAGCCGACATCTTCAAAGTGGCGGAAAAGCGCATCGGCCAGGGGTTCATGGGTATCCCGGAGATCGTGAAGGCGTCTTTCGGCTCGATCGACAAGCTTTACGAGCAGGGCCAGCGCATTACCGGACTGGAGACGCACTTTGAAGAGCTGGACGCAATGACCAGCGGGCTGCAGAAGTCCGACTTGATCATCAGTGCCGCGCGCCCCTCGAGGGGTAAGACCGCGTTTGCCATCAACATCGCGGAGAATGCCGCCGTGCGCGACAACAAAGTTGTCGGTGTGTTCTCGCTGGAAATGTCGCGTGAATCACTGCTGCTGCGCCTCCTGTGTTCGCAGTCCATGGTCGATTCACACAAGCTGCGCACCGGCTTCCTGAGCCGTGAAGATTACAACAAGCTGGTCACTGGACTGGCCGCGCTGGTGGAATCACCAATCTACATTGATGACACACCTGGTATCTCGATCTCCGAGATGCGTGCCAAGTGCCGCCGGCTGCAGCAGTCACAGGGCAGGCTCGACCTGATCATTGTGGACTACCTTCAGCTCTGCGCCGCCGCTCCTGCGGGAAGCGCGGGTAAGCGTTACGAAAACCGGACCCAGGAAGTATCGGCGATCTCGCGCGGTCTGAAAGCGCTGGCCAAGGAAATGCGCTGCCCGTTGATTGCACTGTCGCAGCTCAGCCGCGCTCCGGAAAGCCGCACCGGAAACAACCGTCCGCAGCTTGCTGACCTGCGCGAATCCGGTGCTATTGAGCAGGACGCCGACGTGGTGGGCTTCATCTTCCGCAAAGAAGTTTACAAGCAGGATGATCCCGACCTGGAAGGTAAGGCCGAACTGATCATCGCCAAGCAGCGCAACGGCCCAACCGGGACCTGCCGCATGGCGTTCATCAAGCGTTCAACACGGTTTGAAAACCTGGCAATGGAAAGCGGCCCGCCGGAGTATTAATCACCGCTTCAACATTTGCTCCAATCGGCGCTTCGCGTCTGGCCACTCTGCGGCGATGATGGAGAAGCGCGCCGAATCGCGCGGGATGAAATCCGCAGACATGCGATGAGCGCGCAGGATACCTTCGAACTTTCCGCCAATGCGGGCAAGCGCCGTGCGCGAGCGTTCGTTGCGCACGTCAGTATGGAAGCACACCCGGTGCACCTTCCAGCTTTCAAAGGCGTGGGTGAGCATCAACAGCTTGGCTTCCGTATTGGCCACGGTGCGAATCGCTGGCGGAGTCAGCCATGTATAGCCGATCTCGCACGCGTCGGGTCCGCTGCGGCCGTGCTCGTGATGGCCTGCGGGCCATGCCCAGCGCTCGATATCGAAGAATCGCGTGGAGCCGATCACAACGCCGTCGCTCTTACGCACCGTTGCAAACGCCAGAGCGGTTCCCGCTCCGCGCCACGCCAGCGCTGTCTGAATGTAAAGCTGAGCCTCGGTCTCGCCTCGTGGCACGGGACTCCAACGGTACAACTCGGGATCCGCTGCTGCTGAGGCTTTTGCCAGGGCGGATGCGTGCGCGAGTTCCAGTGGCTCAAGGACAATGTGCCGGCCTTCGAGCCGAAACGGTCTGATCGTCATGAGATCACGCTATCACTCCATCGCTTCAGCAAAAAGCCGGCCCGTAGGCCGGCCTGAAACTCATCAATGTGTAAGGCTATTTCTTGTCGTGATCGTGGTCTTTGTCGTGTTCATGCTTTTCGGCATTGCCAGCGCCAGCCTTGATACCCATTTCGGTGTGCCGGATCGCTTCGTCGACAGCCTTGAGTGCCGCAGCGCGATGGCCAGCCTTGTCATGTGAAGCCTGTTCCAGATGCGTCTTTGCCTGCTTGAGCGCTTCAAGGGCAGCCTGCATGTGCGGCTGATCGTCTTTATCGGCGTTGGTTGAAGTGCTTGCTACAGCAGCCGGGATGCTGAACAATCCCAGGATGACTGCCAGCGCGAGCGTTTTCTGCAATGCTTTCATGTGGGGCATCTCTCCTACGGAAGATTTGGCCTGAAGCACAACCTAAATTGCGCTTTTGGTCGCTGTCAATGCACCGGGAACCTGAAAGGTCACGGCCTTCCGCGTCACGGGAGATTGTGTACCAGTGAGTTAATCCTAAGGCCTTTGATGTCTTGTTCCTGGCGGCCTTTCATCAGATAATCACGCAGATTCCGCCCGAAACGCACCTGAGGTGAGCACATGGCCACAAGGCCCGCAGAGACCGCACAGCCTGAACCGGACATGAGTGGAGACACAAGAGTCCCGAAAGCGCCACTCAAGTACATTCAGTTTGAGGTGTCTAATTTCATCGCCCGGCTGACGATGAATCACGCGCCGCACAACGTGCTGATTGTGCCCATGATGCGGGAAATGGCGGAGGCGATTGAAAGCCTGAACGGCCGCGCTGACGTGAAGGCCATCCTGCTCCAGTCCGCGCAGCAGGCGTTCTCGGCGGGAATCTCGCTCGAAGACTCGCGCCCTGACCGCGTGTTTCAGACGCTCGATATGTTCACCCGCGTATTCCAGGCCATGGTGGACATTTCCAAGCCGGTGGTGGTTGTGGTGAACGGACCGGCGATTGGCGCTGGATCAGAGCTGGTCGGCTTTGGCGACATGGTGATTGCCACCCCCAAAGCAAAGTTCGCGCAGCCGGAAGTGAAACTTGGGGTCTTTCCGCCGTTCGCGGCCGTGATGTTGCCGCAGATCATCGGACAGAAGAAGACTTACGAACTGATCCTCACCGGCGAGGCGCTCACTGCCGAAGACGCGCAGCGCTTTGGCTTCGTCAATAAGGTTGTGCCGGAAGCGGAGCTGAAGGATTACGTGGAGATGCTGATCGCGCGCATTGGCGAGTTCAGCGGGCCGGTGCTGGAAGTGACCAAGCGCGTCATCGGCAGCTCCATCGGCCAGCCGCTCAAACAGGCCATGAAGACCTCACAAGATCTCTACTTGAACGAGCTCATGAACCTGGAAGACGTGCAGGAAGGCCTGCGCGCCGTCATTGAGAAACGCAAGCCGGTGTGGAAGAACAAGTAGACTTCAGCAAACAGCAATTGGCAATTAGCAATTGGCCAGAATGAGTCTCTGGCTAATTGCTATTTACTATTTTTCAATTGCTTCTTTTATCCCGCCTTGTACACGATCCGGTCCCTGATCGTGACGTACACTTCTTCGGGCACGACCATGCGTCCCAGTAGATCCAATTTGGAGGGATACGGGCGGTGCTCCACGATGCGTTCGGCCGTGTCGGCGTCCAGACCAAGCACGGTCATGAGTTCCTGTTGGCTGGCCTGGTTAATGTTGATGAGCTGCCCGCGCCAGCTCTGTCCGGCTGCTCCGCGGCGCTGCATGCGCGCCAGCCACGATGCTGCAAATATGCCCGCTCCCACCGCTCCCAGAACTGAGAGAACCTTCATGATTGCCTCCGCAAAAACTCTTTGACGATGGGGCGCGCGGAGAGGTTTGATGGACAGATCAATGCCCGGAAGGAGCTCAGTGGACCAGGTGAACGGCCCCTTCCAAGAAACCGCGCCCAGAAGCTCACGGCCCAGCCTGCAGCTCACAAGTTCTTCGCCAAAAACTTAACCATGTGATAGGCGTCGAGATATTT
>JBAIYI010000670.1:0-6350 GCA_037915955.1 Terriglobales bacterium | reverse complement strand
CATAGATAAGAGATAAGCGATAACCAATGTGGCCGCGGCATTGATTCCTATCAGTGCCGCACCGCAGCCGCAGTTAACCTTTCGGCATCGGCGGCCAGTCTTTGGCTACGCCTTCGAAGAGGTACTTCGCCGTCTCGTAGCGTTTGGTGCCGTCGTGTACGGCATAACGGCGGCGTCCGTCGCTGCGGCCCGACCACAATGACACTCCGGCGTGTGCTCCATCCTTGCGCAGGACGTAATAGAACATGCTTAGATAGGAGAGGCGCGTCATGTCATTGTTGTAATTGCGCGCCACTCGCCGCAACGCATCGAGGCCAGCTTCCTCGGGCGACATTCCGTGACGCATGTTCTCCACAATGGTATGAGCGCCGGCCACCTTGATGTTTTCCTCGCCGTTGCCGGTTGCGCCGGCGGCGCCCACGTCCTGGTCGCAATAGCAGCCTGCGCCGATGATGGGCGAATCACCGCAGCGTCCCGGCAGCTTCCATGCGAGTCCGCTGGTCGTGGTCACGCTTGACATCTCACCCTTGGCATTCAGAGCTGAGCAGTTGATCGTCCCCGTGGGAGGGTTCAGCACCTTGTGGATGGCGTCAAAACGGCGCTCCGCCGGAATGCCGAGATCGGCGGCGACAGCATACATCTTCTTTATGTGCTCCGGCTGGTCGCGCAGCTCGCTGGTTCCCAGCGGCGCGGGCGGCTTCCAGTTGGGATCAGAGAACCCAGGCCCCCACCAGTCTTCATTGGAATGCGTCTCCTTCCACAGCATCCAGATCCTGCGCGAATGTTCGGTCAGCAGGTTCTCTTTCGGGAAGCCCATGGCCAGGCCAAAGCGGGTTGCACCTTCACCCACCAGCATCACGTGGCCGGTGTGCTCCATTACGGCTTTGGCCAGCGAAGCAACATTCTTGATGTCGCGTACGCCGCCCACCGCTCCGGCGCGGCGCGTGGGGCCGTGCATGAGGCAGGCGTCGAGCTCCACCACGCCTTCTTCGTTGGGCAGACCGCCAAGCCCCACACTGTCGTCATTGGGATCGTTCTCCGGGCCGGAGACCACCGCAATGGCTGAGTCCAGCGTATCAGCGCCGCTGGTCAGCTTCTGGTAGCCGGCATCCAGGTAGTTGTAGCCGTTGGCGGCGCAGATGATCACGTTCTTGCCGGTGATCGGGACGGTGGTCTTGACGTTCTGCTTGTGCGCGTCGTCCGGCTGGTTCTGGCCCATCGCCAGCGACGCCGAGGTGACCGCGATGCCGGAAAGAAAATCTCTGCGCTTCATGAAAGCCCCTTGCGTGCATGAATTGAAAACTCAGAAGCATATCACCCGGCAGCGGCCATCGGCCAGCGCGGACGCGACCAGACATCTCCATGAAGCTCCAGTGATGGCCATCACCGCAGCGCATCAGGCCCATTGCCACAATCGACTGAGCTTAACCCTGCCCTGAGTGTTTGGAGTTTGCATCCCTTTGAGTTCCAGCTTCGAAAACAAACTTGGCCGAGTCTGCATGTCCGTACTCGGTCGCCAGACTCTTGTGCGGAGAATTCTTTTCCTGCTGCTGTCGTTCGTCACCACATCCGCAGTCGCGCAGGGCGGACCGCCTTTCTACACCAATGATCCCGGCACTCCCGGCAACCTGAACCTTGAAGTGAATGTGAGCTATATCCCCTTTTTTTACACTGACCAGTCGGTCTCCCACATTCCGGACCTGGACATCAATCTGGGACTCGGCAAGCGCGTGCAGCTCACTTACGAAAATGCATGGCTGCGCGTACAAAATCCGGGTTCAGCTGCCAAGTTCGGGCTGGGGCAATCGAATCTGGGAGTCAAGTGGCGCTTTTATGATGGGGGTGACCGCGGCGTCTCACTCTCAATTTTTCCCCAGGTGCTGCTGAATAACCCGAACAATTCCACGCAGCGAGGCATAACTCCGGAAGGAAACTCGTTCCTGCTGCCGGTGCAGTTTCAGAAGGATTTGGGACCCGTGAGTGTGAATTGCGAAGCGGCTTACGAACTGGTGCAAAAGGCGCCTAACGCATGGCTCGCCGGTGTTGTGGTCGGCCGCAAAGTGACTGAAAAGCTTGAAATCGCAGCTGAGATCTACTCCCAGGGCGCTTTCCACTCGGAGGAAGCGCAGCCGACCATTGACGCGGGCGCGCGCTACAAGGTCGGCAAGATCTGGCTGCTCATGATGGCCGGACGCAGCCTGCAGGCGAGCAGTTCAACCCAATCTTATTTCGTGGGCTACTTCGGCGTTCAATTGCAGATGCACAAGAAGCCATGGAAGTGGTGACGCGCGGAATCAGGTGATCGGCTCATCGGGCCATCGGATCATCGAAGATCACGAAATCAACAACAGTCTGAAGAGGGGCCTCCCGGACTATTTCGCCGCAGCAGCTTTGAAGATCACGCCGGCGAAGAATTCCTGGGCAAGCTTTTTCTGGTCGTCGGGTTTTCCCTGCATGGGATGGATGAACTGAAATTCCGCCAGCCCGCGATGATCGGCGCCGTAGATACACTGGAGGGAATGAATGGCCGTATCAGCGGCAGGCTTTCCCTGCTCCTGCAACTCAGGAGAGTTGATGACCGTGCTTTGGTTTAGACACTGCGCTCCCGCGCGCTTCTCAATGGTGTGCTCCGTGTGAACAATCCTGCCGTGCTGGGCAAAAACTCTTTCGTTGCTTCGCGACAATTCAGCAAGCTTTGCCTCCGGATTTGCCGCCGGCTTGTCCATCACCTGGTCAAGTACCCTGATTCCCACCATCAATTTATCGTTCTGAAGCCGGAGGTCCGGCGTATCAATGTCGGCCTTGGTCATCCGCCAGCCTTCGCCGGAAGGCACGTGCATGGAGAAGTTCCGCAGCTCAATGGCGGTATTCGGCTCCACAGCGGCCATTTTTGTTTGGGACTGGCTAAATGCGGAGACGAGAACGAAGACAAGTGTGAAGCTGATACAGGAGGTTTTCATCGGGTCAGTGCGCTGCTCCAGAGATTGTTGGTTGAGAGCGGATTGTAACAACGATCATGGGTTGGGAGACCGTTTTTTTGCGTCGCCGTATGTTACTCCCGAAACAGCCGCCGGAGCTGCGTGCTATTGACGCGCGCAGGCTTTATGTGCCGGGTAACGCTCAGTTTTGAGCTGAGCGGTTCGGATTCAGCACTGGTATCACGGAATTCCTGGCGATATAACATCGTTTGTTGCTTCGGGAGACTATTCTTGCCCGCGATAAAGCTTGGCCTGAATCCGTGCCAAAACCCCGCAGGTTTGCCGGGCCGGATTGTGCTATGGCTCATGAATCGCCAGCACTCGCGCGTCACCGACTGGGGGCTGTCTCACGTCTCTATACGAAAGAGTGACACCGTGCTTGATGTGGGCTGCGGCGGCGGCCGGACGATCTCCAAGCTCGCCGCGATGGCAGCCGAAGGAAAGGTCTATGGCATTGACCAGTCCGCACAGAGCGTTGCAGTCAGCAGCAGGATCAATCGCAAGCACACTGATTCCGGCCGCGTTGAACTCCGGCAGACATCAGTCGCACAGCTCCCATTCCCCGATAACTTCTTCGATCTGGTTACGGCCGTGGAAACGCACTTCTGGTGGCCCGACATTGCAGATGGGATGCGTGAAATTCTGCGCGTACTTGAACCGGGCGGCACTCTGGTGATCATCGCTGAAGTCTACAAAGCAGCGAATGAGAAGTTGCGGAGGATGGAGAACGTGATCACCGGGTCAGGATTGAAGCTGCTCACCGCCGATGAGCACCGCGAGCTATTCGAGAGCACAGGCTACGCGGATGTGCGTGTCTTTACTGAGCCCGTGAAGGCTTGGATCTGCTGCGTCGGAAAGAAGCCGTAGCCCCCATACGGCTGCGTGTCAGGTCTCGTAATTCTTTCATCAGGCTGTTTCAATCAGGTCCGGACACGATGGCAAGTCGTGTTCGGGCTTTTTTTTCCACACTGCCAAGTTAAAAGCGCCACATTTTCATAGATATACATCTCTCAGGTGCGAATTTCGAAAATTCTGCTTGACACATATTTAGTGTTATAGTTATGTATAACACTACATTGCAGCGACAAGGCTGCGATCGAGGAAGGACTGAAAAACATGAAATCGCTTCGGTTCCTGTTGTCCCTGGTTCTACTTTCAATATCCGCCGCAGCGTTTGCGCAAACCGCCGCAAAACAGCAGACTCAACCGCAAACTGACGCGCAAAAGGCGTTCACCCTGATGAAGACTCTGGCCGGAAGCTGGGAAGGCAAGCCGACTATGCAGCCTGCGTTGCCAGGCGACTCAGACGTTCCCGGTCTCATGCAGGTCTCACTGCGCGTGACCTCAAGAGGCAATGCCCTGGTGCATGAAATGACGGGCAAGGATAAGCCCGGGCCTTCAGGAACAGACCAGGACGATCCCATCACCATGGTTTATCTTGATGGCGACCGCCTGCTGCTGACTCACTTTTGTGATGCCGGCAACCGGCCGCGCATGGTCGGTAAGCTCTCTCCGGATGGCAGAACGATAGAATTCGACTTTCTGGACATATCTGGGAAAATGTTGACCCACCACATGCAGCATGCCGTGTTCACCTTTGTTGATGCGAATCACCACACGGAAGACTGGACTTTCCAGATGGGAGACAAACCCGTGCATGCGCACGTGGATCTGCAACGAGTCAACAGCCAGCAAGCTCTGGCCCGGTAACGCGACCAGGAAGCACCATCAGGAAACACGATGCCCCTTGAGTTCAATGACGGCCAGCCGATCTATCGGCAACTTCGCGACCGCGTCGTAGAGATGATCCTCGACGGCGTGCTGAAGGAAGGCGATCCTCTGCCTTCAGTACGGACGGTGGCGGCTGAATACCGGGTGAACCCGCTGACCATTCTCAAGGCGTATCAGCAACTGGTGGACGAAGAACTTGTCGAGAAGAGGCGAGGTCTGGGCATGTTTGTAAGAGACGGCGCTCGCAATCTCCTGCTGGAGGGCGAGCGCCAGAAGTTTCTATCCGAGCAATGGCCAAGGGTGTATGCGACGATCCAGCGGCTTGGGCTCAATCCAAAAGAACTGCTGAATGGTTCTGGAGCTAAGGACAGCGGCGCGCCCTCTGAAGCTGTGCCGGACAAAACCAGGAAGGAGAGCTGAAGCCATGGCATGCATTGAAGCACGCGGCCTGCGCAAGGCTTTCGGGAAAACCGTGGCGCTGGATAGCGTCTCTCTTCGCGTGGAGGAAGGACGCATTCTGGGGCTGGTCGGCCCGAACGGCGCAGGCAAGACCACAGCGCTGAACGCCATCCTTGGTCTCACGCCGTATCAGGGAGAGCTCAAAGTGCTGGGCCGCAATCCGTGGACCGAGAGAGACCAACTGATGCGCGACGTCTGCTTTATTGCCGATGTTGCGGTGCTGCCGCGCTGGATCAAAGTCTCGCAGGCCATCGATTACGTGGCGGGTGTTCATCCGCGCTTCGACCGCGTAAAAGCGGAAGGCTTCCTCACCAGGACCACGATCCGCCATGACAGCAAAGTGAAAGAACTCTCCAAGGGCATGGTGGCGCAGCTGCATCTTGCCCTCATCATGGCCATTGATGCGAAGTTGCTGGTGTTGGACGAGCCCACTCTGGGGCTCGACATCATCTATCGCAAGCAGTTCTACGATTCCCTTCTCACCGATTATTTCGACCGCAATCGCACCATCGTGGTTACCACGCATCAGGTGGAAGAGCTGCAGAACGTGTTGACCGATCTGATGTTCATTGATCGCGGACGCATCGTGCTGAGCTGCAGCATGGATGAATTCGAATCGCGTTATCTGGAGGTAATGGTCCGTCCTGAGCAACTGCCCGCCGCGCGGGCGCTCAGACCAATCCACGAGCGCCAGGTGCTCGGCGGAAGCATTCTGCTGTTCGATGGCGTGGATCGCGGACGCCTCGCGAGTTTTGGCGATTTGCATACTCCCAGCATCGCCGACTTATTCGTAGCCGTGGTGGGCTCGGGCGCCGGCCAAAAAGAGGGAGCGGTGGTATGAACTCTCCATCGAATGCAGCAACCGAATCGCGGGCCACTCCGCAGGAAGTCGTGGTAACGCCTTCGCGTACTCGGCCCCTGTACTGGTCCATCCGCCGCGAACTGTGGGAGAACCGATTCATCTACCTGGTTCCACTTACGGCCGGCGGTTTGTTTGTGATCGGCTTTCTTATCAACCTGATAATAATGCGGAGTCACATCCGCACGGCCGCCTGGACGCAAGAAACCTTCGCGATTCCCTACGAGATCGTGGCGGCGCTGGTCATGGGCACGGCGCTCCTGGTCGGGCTGTATTATTCGGTGGACGCGCTTTACGGCGAGCGCCGCGACCGCAGCATTCTC
>JBAIYI010000666.1:0-2226 GCA_037915955.1 Terriglobales bacterium | reverse complement strand
CAGAAAAGACGTCGAGATCGATCACGCTGCTTAGGGCAGAAGAGCAGTTCAGGACTGCTGCAGGATCACAGCCAGCCGTCGCGGCCCGTGCGCACCTTGCACCAGGATCTTTTCGATGTCGGCAGTGCGACTGGAGCCGCTGATCATGCAGGCATAGGAGTTTTTGCGGACCGTGGCTTGCTGTGTTGCATTGCGCAATGCGGTCGTGAGATCAGGCACCAATTGCGCGGCCGTTCCAAAAACAATGTGGCAGGGCGCGACCACTGACTCTCCTCTGCCACCGCACGCCGCACTCACAAAAATAGAACCGGTCTGGGCGACGAAAGCTTCGGCCAGGCTGATGGTAGCCTGAGCAGTTTCGGGAGGTGCTCCCTGGCTCGACCAAAGCACAGGGCGATTGAGCTGGATCGCATCGATCATCTGCCGCAGAACGGGGGCATCCTGAACGTGAATCTGGCCTTCAGGCAGCGAGTCCAACTCCGCCTTGAGCTGCGCTCGGCTTTCGGCAGCATCGCGCGTGATGGTCAACGCAATGAGGTTCCCTTTGCACTCCGTCGTGAAGCGCTCGAGCGGATTTGTGATCGGATCGAAGATGGGCGGATTGTCAATTCGCGGCGGCGGCGCGGGAACGGCCACGCGCAAGCCTTCGCGGATGCGCTGCAAAATCAGCTCTCGGCTGCCGTTAGCGGCCATTCTTCAAGCCTTTCTTCCACTGCTCGCGGAATGACTGCGAGGGCAACGGCACCGGCGTACGACCTTTACTCCAGGCACGCATCGGATCCAGCACACTGCCGGAAAGTCCGATTCCGTAAATGGCTTTCAGGCTGCGGCGCATCAGCCAACCTCCCATCGCATAAAGTTTCGGGCTCAGCATGGCCATGCGCCAGAGCTTGAATTGCATTCGCTCTGCCGGCGACGCGCTTCCCTTTTCGGTGAAATCGCGGCGGTTATGCAGGAGATGATGATGCAGGTCAATCTTTACCGGGCACACACTGGTGCAAGCGCCGCACAGAGAGGATGCGTAAGAAAGGTGCTCAAACTTTTTGCCTTCAAGCCGCGGAACCAGCACGCTCCCGATTGGGCCGGGATACGGAGTGCCGTAGGCATGCCCGCCAACATGCCGATAAACGGGACAGATATTCAGACAGGCGCCGCAGCGTATGCAGTGCAGGACCTCACGCTCTTCTTTATGGGCAAGGAGCTTGCTTCGTCCGTTGTCTACGAGCACGACGTGGAATTCCTCAGGGCCATCCACTTCACCCTGGCGTCTGGGCCCGCCGACCAACGTTCCGTAGGTCGTAATGGGCTGCCCCGTGCCGGAAGTCGCCAGCACAGGCCAGAAGGTGGCCAGATCTTCCAGGCGCGGCAAAATCTTTTCGATCCCAGTGACGGCAACGTGAATCTTCGGCAGGCTGGTTGTCAGCCGGCCGTTACCTTCATTGGTGGAGATGGCAATCACGCCACTATCAGCGATTAGGAAGTTCGCACCGGAGATTCCCATTTCCGCGGCAAAGAAAGCTTTGCGCAGCTTGCGTCGCGCGGCGGCCACCAGCTCTTCCGGTTCTTCCGTGAGGTTGGGCTCATTGAACTTATCGCGAAAGAGCTCGGCGATCTGCGTGCGGTTCAGGTGCATCGCCGGCGTCACGATGTGATAGGGGCCTTCATTGCGCAGCTGCACAATGTATTCGCCCAGGTCGGTCTCCCACACGTCGCAACCAACTTTTTCCAGAGCGGCGCCGAGATGAATTTCCTCAGTGACCATGCTCTTGGACTTGACCACCGTCTTGACCTTGTGCCGAACCGCCAGTTCGGTTACGTACTGGCAGGCTTCTTCGCTCGTGGCCGCCCAGAATACTTTGCCGCCGTTGGCAATCACGTTTTCTTCAAACTGGAGCAGGTACTTGTCGAGGTTATCGATGGCTTCACGCTTGATCTCCTGGCAGCGCTGCCGGGCGGCATCCCAGTTCGCAAAGCGTGAGCGTCCGCGATCATGGGCCACGAAGTAACTGTCCATGTTCTTGCGAATGATCTCGCGGTGGACCATGTCTGCGGATTTGATCGCCGCGTCGCGCAGGAACTGCTGCGCTGCGCTGAGATCGTAGCGCTTTTGCGCCTGCGCTGACTTGCCTTCGTCGTGGGCGCGGGCGTTTTCAGCAGTCGGCGTTGCGCGACCTTGGCCTGTGGTGCTCATCTCTCTCAAGCTCTATTCGCTCGCCAGAATGCTGG
>JBAIYI010000470.1:0-1719 GCA_037915955.1 Terriglobales bacterium | reverse complement strand
CCGGACCACGAAGAACCCATTGCGCAGCCGGCCCAGTGGAGGCCTGGCCGCCACCACCCTCGGAATGGTGGCTATTGCGATCGCCCTTCCTTACACACCGCTGGCGCGTGAATTGGGATTTACGCCGCTGCCGGCTATTTATTTTATATTCCTGGGGGCGGCGACTCTTACCTATCTTCTGCTGGTGGAGGCCGCAAAGCGCAAGCTGATGCGGCACATCATCACGGCTGATGTAACGAGCTAGGGCTGGATGATCTGTTTCCAGGTGGAGTCCACATGCACAGCCTGAAGGCTGACGGCATCCCAGCCTCCGCCGAGAGCTTTGATGAGAGAGACTGATGTGACGAGTCGCTGGCCATGAAGCTGCGCGGCAAGACGCTGGTTGTCGAGGAGCGTCTGTTCGGCGGTGACGACATCAAGATACGTTACGAGCCCACCGACGTAACGATCATTGGCGATCTTCAGCGCTCGTTGCGCGGCTTCCACCGCCAGATCCTGGCTTTGCGCTGCTTGTGCAAGCACGTTCAGACCTGAAATCCCATCTTCGACTTCCTGAAAAGCGTTCAAGACATTCTGCTTATAGCTGGCGACGGAGGCACCGTAGGCCGAGTTGGCGAAGTCCACCTGGGCCTTGCGGCGTCCGCCACTGAGCACGGCTTCAGCAACGTTTGCGCCCAGGGCCCAGAACGTGCTGGGCGCATTGAAGAGCGTGGAAATTGCCCGCGTTTCCAGCCCTCCGGCGCCGGAGATGCCGAGGCTGGGAAAGTACGCACTGCGCGCTACGCCGATCTGTGCATTGGCGGAGGCCATCTGGCGTTCGGCCTGAGCCACGTCTGGACGGCGCTCGAGAATGTCAGAAGGCACGCCCAGAGGAAAAGCCGGAGGCGCAACGGCAAGCGGCTTTACCGGAACCGAAAACACGGAGGCAGGAACCCCGATCAGGGCCGCCATGGCATGCTCAAATTGCGAGCGCTGGAGCCGCAGAAGCGTGGCTTGCGTGCGCGTCGCGTTGAGCTGCGTTTCCTGTTGGGCCACGTCGAGCCCGGAAGCAACGCCGCCATCGTGGCGGTTCTGGACCAGTTGCAAGGCTTTCTGCTGGTATTCCACTGCGGAATCAACCACCGCGATTTCGCTATCGAGTTCGCGCAGGTTGAAGTAGTCGGCCGCCAGTTCTGAGGTTACGACGAGGCGCACGTTTTCAAGGGCTGCGGCAGAAGATTGATAAAGGGCTTGAGATGATTCCACGCTGCGCCGGATGCCGCCAAACACATCAGCTTCCCAGCTTGCGGTGAAGGGAATAAAGAAGTCTGTCGAGGTCACCGCGCTGGGGCTGGTGGCAGATGGGCGATTGCCGGAGGTGCGCGAGCGAATTACCGAAGCGCTTACATTCGCCTGTGGATAAAGCCCGGATTGCGAGATGCGAACTGACGCCCGGGCCTGTTCAAGTTGGTTTCGGGCAATCTCGATAGTCTGGCTGGCTTTAAGTGCCCGCGTCATGTACTGGTTCAGCTCGTCGTCGCCGAAGATGGTCCACCATGCGCCTTTGGGAATAGCGTCTTTGGGATCAGCCGCGCGCCAAGGGGCCTGCTCTTTCCAGGCAGGCGCAAGAGGCGCTGCCGGCCGGCGGTAATTCGGACCTACGGCGCAGCCGGCAAGCAGAGCGAGTAAAGTTGTAGTGAAAGCAAGGCGCAGGAAGGTGCGTCTCACGATTGTGGTTGT
>JBAIYI010000214.1:0-2534 GCA_037915955.1 Terriglobales bacterium | reverse complement strand
AGCCCCAGATCATTCTGAGCAAGAAAGTGCTGGACACCATCCGCAAGGAGCGCCAGCCCATCCTCATCGATGACATCACCGCCGACGACCGCTTCAGCGGCAGTGAAAGCATGAAGATCTCCGGTTTGCGTTCTGCCATGTGCGCTCCCCTGGTCGGTACCAATCGGCTGTTCGGGGTGCTCTATGTGGACAACATGGAGAAGGCTGGCGCGTTTACTCAGGAAGAGTTGAACGTCTTCTCTCTGATGGCGGCCCAGGCCGGTGCGGCGATCGACAATGCCCTGGCTCACCAGAAGATCGCCCAGCAGATGGAACAACGGCTGGCTCTGGAACGCTTCCTCTCGCCCGAAGTGGCTGCCATGGTCTCGGAAAATCCTGATATCCGCCTGGGCGGCGCCAGCCAGAAAGTCACAGTACTGTTTGCGGACATCCGCGGCTTCACCCGTTTCAGCGAATCTCTGCCGCCGGAACGCGTCGTGGAAATCCTGAATGAGTTCTTCACCCGGGTTACGGACGTGATTTTCGACTTCAACGGCAGCGTGGACAAATTCATTGGCGACGCCGTGATGGCAGTTTTCGGTGCGCCGATCTCGAAAGGGAATGACGCCGCGAACGCCGTGGAGGCTGCCACCCAGATCCAAAGATTGGTGCTGGAGATGAATCGCGACGCAGCTGCTCGCCATTGGCCTGAACTGGAAGTCGGGGTCGGGATTAATACGGGCACAGCCGTGGCAGGCAATATCGGCTCGCCGCGCAGGCTGGATTACACCGTGATCGGTGACACAGTGAACACGGCTTCGCGCCTCATTGATTGCGCCACCGGCGGGCAGATTCTCATTTCCGAATCAGTCGCAGCTGACCTGGGTGAGGACTTCAAAATAGAGAAGCTCGCCGCGTTGCGGGTGAAAGGTCGCACCGAGCCGGTACAGGTTTTTCAGGTGCATTGGGAAGAAGGCAAGCCGCTCAAAAAGAAGAGGCGTCCTCGAAAGGACGCCCCCGTAACTTCATAACCTGGCGAGAGACTTACTTCTTGTTGTCGCCGCCCTTGCTGGCGTCACTCTTGGTGCTCTTCTTGGTTCCACCGTGGGCAATAATCTTGTCCTTTACGCTGTCGTAGGTCTTCTGGTCGACAACTTTCTTGGTGAGAAGCTGGCGCTTGTTCGCCCAGGGACGGCCATCAATTACCTTCTGCGCCGTGGCGTCATCAAAGCCTACGCCCGTCAGCTCGTCTTTGGTGGCTGAGTTAATGTCCACCAGTTTGGCCTTCGAGCTGCTCTTCTTGGTGCTGCTCTTTTCGGTGGTTGTCGTGCTTTTCTTGTCGCTTGTCGCCTGGGCGAAGCTGGTCCCCGCGAACAGCGTGAGCGCGCACGCGATTGCGAACACACGCACAAAATTCCGCATCATTTGTGTCTTTCTCCTTGGAACAAAATAAACTGCTAATCCTTCGGGATTAGCAGTCTAGGTAGTTCGCAAAGAAATGTCAAAACCAGTGTAGTTATTTGGGAGGAGTGGTGGAACTGCTACCCTTCTTGCTCTTTTCTGTGGAGCCCTTCTTCTCCCCTTCTGCCTGATGGGCAATGATCATGTTCTGGATCTTGGTGTATGTGGCCTGAGGGATAATTTTCTTGGTCACCAGGTCCCGCTTCGTCTTGTAGGGACGCCCATCAATGATCTTTTGCGAATAGGCATCGCCGATTCCCGGCAGTGCTGTGAGTTCTTCCTTGCTCGCGGAGTTGATGTCCACCTTCTTGCTGCTGCTGGAATCGGATTTCTTTGTGTCTGATTTGCTGGTACTCGTCGTCGACTTCTTGTCGCCTCCGGTCTGCGCCACTGCGCTACCCGCAAACAACGTGAAAGCCAACGCAATCACCAGCAGACGAACCGCTTGACGCACCATAAACGCTCTCCTTTGTGAGTTAAATCCAGGGGGAACCAAAGTTTAGGAGCCTTGGCCGCGATTGTCAAAGCGGGGCTGGGGATCCGTACTATACTTCCCTCGCTCCAATGCCCCTCACCAACTGGACCATCTTCCTGACCCTTGTGGGCGTTTTGATCGCCTATGCGCTCGTGGATTCGTACCGGCGCCGCATTGCGGTTCGTCAGTATGCCGAATCCCGCGGCTTCGAATACCTAAAAGATGTTCCCGGCGATGAGCTTGGAATCACCACGGCAACGTTTTTTGCCCAAGGGTGTCGCTGCCAGAACGTTGTTTACGGCCATTTTTCGGAAACTGATTTTCAACACAGGGTAGAAACAGACATCACCCGCTGGAAATCATATTCAGGCCAGGACACTGGGCTGGAATTCGCCTTCTTCGATCTTTTCGATGGCCGAACCTACCATACAGAAATAAACATCCAGTCCTTTGTGCGATTCACTGTACCCCGCAGCGTACCCTGGAGGTCCTCCATCCAGTGGTGGCGCGGTCATGACGAGGCGGGTTTTTTTATCGAAATCGTGGACGATTACGTGTTTCTCTGGAAGGAAGCCGAACCGTGCCGCCCGCGCGAGATTGACGGGTTCATTCTCGCGGC
>JBAIYI010000072.1:0-3532 GCA_037915955.1 Terriglobales bacterium | reverse complement strand
TGTCGTCGATGGAGCCGCGGCCGTAGAGATAACCATCTTTGATCACCGCGCCGAACGGATCAACCGTCCACTTGTCGCGCTCCACGCCAACCACGTCGAGATGGCCCATGAGCAGCAGCGGCTTCTTCTTACCGTTGCCCTTGAGCCGCGCGATAAGATTGCCGCGTCCGGGCGCCGATTCATAGATCTGCGCCGAAATGCCTTCCGCCGCGAGCATACTCTTGATGTACTCCGCCGCGCGCGCCTCATTTCCGGGAGGGTTGCTGGTATCAATCTTCACCAGACCGCTTAGGAACTTGATGCCTTCATCCTGGGCGGCACTAAAGTCAGGACTCTTCTGCTGGGCTGAAAGAGATAAGCTGCACACGAGCACAGCCGCGCATGTGAGACGAAGAAGGGTTGAAATCATAGCGAGTCAGCTTAGAGCCTTGCTGCGGTTTCCTGCAAGAGAGATTCGAGAGCGGCGCGATCCGCGCCTGCGGGTATACCGCCCTGCGCGAGTTCGGCTGTGCCGCCACCGCGGCCACCGAGTTTGGTTACGACTTCGCGCAGTAACTGGCCCATGTTGTGCTTGCCGCCGGGAGTCTGGGCGAAGACCAGTGTGGGCTGGCCGGCAAGCGCCGCAAGCAGAGCGACCACTTCCCTCTTGCCGGCGGTCAGCTTTTGCGCCAGCAGCTTGACGAACCCTGCATCACGCTCAGCGAATAATGCGCTGATTACGCGCTGCTCCGGCGCGAGCGCATTTAACAGCTGCGCCGCCTGCAGCTCGGCGATTTCTTCCAGCAGCTTCTGCTGTGCCTTCCCTGCCGTGCGCGATTCTTCCATCGCCTTGCGTATCTGCTGCGGCAGTTCGTGGATGTGCGTTGACAGCAGCCCGGCAGCTTCAGTCAGGGCGGAGTAGTCTTTGCGCGCAGTAGCCACCGCGCGCAGCCCGCAGACAAACTCAACGCGAACTCCCTGTTTCACCTTCTCGGTCTTGCGCAGAAGAATGCTGCCAATCTGCCCGGTTGACTGCACATGCGTTCCACCGCAGGCACACAGATCAAAGTCGCGGATATCGATCAGCCGGAGATCGCCGCTTTCTCGCGGAGGAAGCTTGCGCAGCCCCAGTTTTTGCGCCTCAGCAACCGGCACAAATCGAATCTCCACCGTGCGGTTCTCGGCAATGATCTCATTCGAGAGCCGCTCCGCTTGTTCAATCTGGCGCGGCGAAACCCCTGCCGTTTCGAGATCAATAGTGCAGCTTTCCTCTCCCATGTGGAAGCTGACTGTCGGCATATTGAACAACTTGATGAACGCCGCCGACAACACATGCTGGCCCGTGTGCTGCTGTATGTGATCAAGCCGCCGCGCCGCGTCTACGCTGCCATGGACCGCCGTGCCAGGTGCGACCGGCTCCGCGGTAAAGTGCAGCACGCGGCCATCTTCCTCGTCCGCAACTTCCGTCACCACGACCTCGCGACCATTTACCTTCAGCTTGCCCGTGTCATGCACCTGCCCTCCACTCGTCGGATAGAACGCGGTGCGATCCAGCACCACGGCATGGCGACCGTCGCGATCGAAAGAATCGACAACTCGGGCGTCGAAGTTATAGAGGAACGAATCGTGATAGTAGAGGCGGTCAGTCATTGGTGTTGTCTTGTCGGTTTGTCTTGTCCCGAGCGAAGCGAGGGATCCCTATCCTCTTATAAGCTCTCCGGGTTGATCGTGCTTGGCTAATTGCCAATTGCTAATTGCTATTTACTTCTTCAGTACGGCTGAATGATCCCTCCCATCTTTTTCACCGCCGGTTGCGCCATATGCGAACTCGGCTGTTGCCCTGCTCCGATCTTCAGCGCTTCAGCGGTCACGTCAATGTATTTGAGACCTGATCCGGTGTTGAACAACACGACTTTATCGGTCGGCTTGAGGAAGCCTTCGCGCACCAGGCGCTGATACGCCGGCAGACACGCCGCGCCTTCGGGCGAGGCAAACAAGCCTTCATCGCTCGCCCACTGTTTCACCCCGCCGAAGATCTCATCATCGCTGACCGAAACTGCAGTTCCGCCGCTCTTCTTCAGGATGTCCAGAATAATGTAGTCAGCGTACGGCTTGGGCACGCGAAGCCCGGCGGCCAGCGTGTGCGCATTCTGCCAAACTTCAGCCACCTGCTTGTGCTCGTTCCACGCTTTGGTCACCGGCGCGCAGCCCGCCGCCTGCACGGAAACCATCTTCGGCCTCTTGCTGCCTGACTTCAGCCAACCAAGCTGCTCCATCTCATCAAAGGCCTTCCACATTCCGATCAGCCCCACGCCGCCGCCCGTCGGATAGAAGATGGCGTCCGGCAACTCCCAGTTAAGCTGCTCGGCAACTTCATAGCCCATGGTCTTCTTGCCTTCCACGCGGAACGGCTCTTTCAGCGTGGAGATATCAAACCAGCCTTCGGCCTGCTTGCGCTCATTCACGATCTTCGCGCAATCGGAGATCAAGCCGTCAACCAGAGTTACCTTCGCGCCATAGGCCGTGCATTCCACCAGGTTGGCCAGCGGAACGTCTTTGGGCATGAAGATGTGCGCTTCGATTCCCGCAGCAGCACTGTAGGCAGCCAGCGCGCTGGCAGCGTTGCCGGCGGACGGCACAGCCAGCTTCTTCAGGCCATACTGCTTGGCCATGGTCACGGCGGCGCACAGCCCGCGGGCCTTGAAGGAGCCGGTCGGGTTCAGGCCCTCATCCTTTATATACACGTTGGCCGCGTGCCGGCTCTGCAGCATGGGCGTAAAGCCCTCACCCAGAGACACCGGCGAGTCCCCCGGCAGAACTTCGTGGTAGCGCCACATCGTCGGCGCGCGTCCAACCAGAGACTCACGCGTGAACTTGCCTTTCAGCGCTGCCAGATCAAAGCGCACATACAGCGAGCCACCGTCTTTGGGGCAGATAGTCTGCGGCTGGTTGGGGTCAATGTGATCACCACATTTGGTGCATTCGAGATAAGCAATCCGTGCCATGCAAAAAGTCTAACAAAGCCCTCTCATTACGATATTTTTTGCTTCTCACAGCTCCGCCAGTACTCGATGCACCATGTGAACCGAGATTGCGCCTTCTCCGACGGCTGACGCCACGCGCTTCACGTTTCCCGATCGCACATCGCCCACTGCAAACACGCCGGGCAAACTCGTCTCCAGCATCTGCGGTGACCGCTGCAGGTGCCAGCCGAAGCCGTTGTTCAGCGCTTCCAGATCGCGGCCGGTCAGGATGAAGCCCTTGTCGTCCATCGCCACACAGCCCTGCAGCCACTCTGTGCGCGGTGAAGCGCCGGTCATGATGAACACATGCGGAATCTCATGCATGCTCTTCTCGCCGGTGGCTTTGTTCAACCACGTCACGCGCTCCAGCCGCGTCTCACCCTCCAGCCCAACGATCTCCGTTTTCGTGTGCAGCTCAATCTGCGGGTTCTCCAGAATGCGCTGGATCAGATAGCGTGACATGGCTGGACAAAACGAGCGGCAAGAAATCAACTCACGAGATACCGCATGTGTTCATCATGACCGGCGCT
>JBAIYI010000165.1:0-6494 GCA_037915955.1 Terriglobales bacterium | reverse complement strand
CTAAAGATCTGGTCCGCGAAGGATTCAAAGCGGCCATGATCCATGGCGACCGCAGCATGTCACAGCGCACGGGCGCCCTGAGCGGCTTTGAAGAAGGCAAGATCAAGGTGCTGGTTGCAACTGACGTGGCTTCACGCGGCATTCACGTTACCGATGTGGCGCATGTGATCAACTACGATCTGCCGAACCTGCCGGAGGACTTTGTTCATCGCGTAGGCCGGACCGGACGGGCGGGAGCGCGGGGACGCGCGTCCACGCTGGTTGCGGGCGTCGAAATCACGGAGCTGCGGCGCATCGAACGCGCATTGAAGCTCAACATGCAGCGCAGGCAAATGGATCCGGATGCTCCGTCGGGAAACGGCGTGGTGATCAAGAACACGCTGGCCTCCAGGAAGATTACGGCATTGCCGGGCGAGGTATTTGTGTAAAGTCCAGATTGTTGAAAAGGCGCGCTGCGGCGCGCCTTTTTTTTGATAACACAACAATTTTTAACCGTAGACCAGCCGCTCCGGATGGACCCGATGCAGACCTATGCTGCCTGACTCTGCTGCCGGTAGAACGGCACCCATACTTCTTTGACAAAGGCTTCGTACGAGGTTGGGGTGGTGTTTTTCACGGAACGGTGCTCGAGCGCGCGCATATGGCTGGAGTTCAGCGCAACGGACATTTCCACGAGTGAATCCGCCATTTGTGATGACATACCCATCTCCTGCATGACCGGCTTCAGCTTTTCCGGCGGCAGTTGTTCATAGCGAAGATCGGGCTTGCCAACAGACTGCCCGATTATTTTCGAGATCTCCACCATCGTGAGGTCGGCGTGCCCGAGCAGCTCCTGCGTCTGCCGACCCTGAAAACTCAGATCGAGGAGCAGGTCTGCCACTCGATTTCCGATGTCTTTGGTAGCGATCAAGGGAAGCTTCAGATCACTGCGCAAAAGGCCGACGGTGTATCCCATTTTGGCCACTGCTCCGGCTTGTCCGAGTGTATTCTCCATGAAATATCCCGGACGAAGGTGGACGACATTTAATCCCTCGATCTGGTCCAGCATCTGTTCAAATTCATGCAAACCGACTACCGGCCCGGTACCGTACGATTTGTCTGCGCCGACACTGCTGAGAAGGACGACATATTTCACGTCTGACTGCTTCAATGCGGCGCTGATGGCGGCGCCAACGCGGCGCTGGTCGCCCAGCGGATCACGGCTCGTGGCATTGGGCGGGATCATGGCGTAGAGAGCATCCGCGCCTTTGAAAGCTCTTAAAAGTGCATCCTGGTCAGTTAGGTCGGCCACCACGGCTTGGGCGCCGCGAGCGACAAGCCCTTGCAGGCGCTCCTGATGCCTGCCGATCACCCTGACAGGTTTGCCGGCATCGAGAAGCCGGTTCGCGACTACTTGCCCTGTATTGCCGCTCGCTCCAGTAACAACGTACATGCTTTACCTCCTGCCCGAATCGATGCCGACCAAGGGCTATGCGATGCAAATGGTTTTGAACGCAGTCAGTTGAATCTGGCCTTAGGCTTATATGTCTTTGGAACGCATCAGGTTGATCGAGGGCATCCGTGACAACGATCGAAAAGATAAAAGGTAAGGTTCAGCCTCGCTGAAAAAAAATATTCCGGCGACGAGTCGATTTACCGTGTCTCGATTCGCCGTCAGTGTGCAGGCAAGATTATCCTGAGAGATTCAAGATGAGGAGGAACAAGATGCGGGTGATGGTAATCGTTAAGGCGACCGCGGATTCTGAGGCCGGTAAGATGCCGAGCCAGAAGCTGTTGGAGGAAATGGGCAAATTCAATGAAGAGCTGGTCAAAGCGGGAGTCATGCTCGCCGGAGAAGGCTTGCAACCGAGTTCAAAGGGCAAACGAGTCAGGTTCTCCGGCAAGGAACGCAAAGTTATCGATGGCCCATTCACCGAGACCAAAGAGCTGATCGCCGGATTCTGGCTGTGGCAGGTGCGGTCCATGGAGGAAGCAGTGGAGTGGGTGAAACGCTGCCCTAACCCGCACGAAGGCGGAGGTGAACTTGAGATCCGCCAGGTCTTTGAAGCGGAAGACTTTGGCGCGGAACTCACGCCTGAGCTGCGGAAGCAGGAGGAGCGGTTGCGGGCCAAAATTACCGAGAAGAAACACCAGGGAAGCTTGCCTTAAAAAAAATCTCTAACGCGTGTCGATTCAAAGAGTCTTTCTTCGACATAACCCTAGAGCGCGGCAAAAGCCTCTGGAAAGAAGGGCGTGACGAGCTCAACCTCAATGATAAAAATGAAATAAGGAGATTGAAATGCGGTTCATGATGATCGTGAAGCATGCTGAAGGTCAGGGTAACCCACCTAAAGAGCTGATGGATGCCATCGGACAGCTGGCGGAGCAGGAGACCAGGTCCGGCAAGATGCTGGGCAGCGGCGGGCTGGGGCCAACGGCACTGGGCGCAAACGTACGGCTCTCCGGCGGCAGGATCACCGTTACCGACGGGCCGTTTACGGAAGCCAAGGAAGTGATCGGCGGGTATGCGCAATTTGAATTCAACTCGAAAGAAGAGGCGATAGAAGCGGCGGTCAACTTCATGGAGTTACACAAGAAATACTGGCCGGGCTGGCAGGGCGTAACCGAAGTGCGGCAGATGTTTGATCCGGCGGATATGGCAGCTTGTCGTCCTGCCGCCGAAGTTGCGCAGGCACGCTAAACATGATGTGATCGGTGGGAGTGATACCCACCGATCTCCATCGCACGGTTGACGCCATCTGGCGTATTGAATCACCGAAGCTGATCGCAACGCTCACGCGCATGGTCCGCGATGTGGGTCTGGCGGAGGATCTGGCACAGGACGCGTTGCTTGCCGCCCTACAGCAGTGGCCGCAGTCGGGCGTTCCGAACAATCCGGCCGCCTGGCTCATGGCTGCGGCCAAACACCGGGCGATCGATCACTTTCGCCGCAACTCCATGCTGGAGCGCAAGCATGAAGAGCTGGGCCGCGAGTTCGAGGCGCGAGAGTCAACCGTACCGGACCTTGCAGGCGCAATGGATGACCATGTGGGTGACGATCTGCTGCGCCTTATTTTCATTTCCTGCCATCCCGTTCTCTCCACTGAGGCGCGTGTGGCGCTTACGCTACGGCTGCTCGGCGGGCTGACCACGGAGGAAATTGCCCGCGCGTTTCTGGTTCCCGAACCAACGATCGCTCAGCGTATCGTGCGTGCCAAGCGGACGTTGGCGGAAAAGCAGGTTCCCTTCGAAGTTCCGCGCGCTTCAGATCTCAACGCCCGTCTTGCCTCTGTGCTTGAGGTGCTCTACCTGATTTTCAATGAAGGCTATGCTGCAACCTCCGGCGACGACTGGTTGCGCCCGGCCTTGTGTGAAGAGGCGTTACGGCTGGGTAGGATTCTTGCGGAACTTTCTCCCCGAGAGCCTGAAGTTCATGGATTAGTGGCTTTGATGGAAATCCAGGCTTCACGGACAAAAGCGCGAATGGGGCCTTCGGGAGAGCCGGTTCTGCTCATGGACCAGAATCGCTCACATTGGGATCGACTGTTAATCCAAAGAGGGCTGGCAGCCCTCCAGCGGGCAGAAAGGGTTATCGCCGAGAGGCAAGACATGCCGGGCGCTTACACTCTACAGGCTGGAATTGCGGCATGCCATGCCCGGGCGCGCATAGCCGAAGAAACCGACTGGCAGCAGATTGTGTCTCTTTACTCCTCCCTTGCGGAGGTGATGCCTTCACCGATTGTGGAACTGAACCGAGCGGTTGCCGTTTCGATGGCATCGGGTCCGGCAGCGGCGCTGGAACTGGTGGATGAGCTCGTCGCAGAGGGAGAGCTGGAGAAATATCACCTGTTGCCGAGCGTGCGTGGCGATCTTCTCGTGAAGCTCGGCCGGCAAGAGGAAGCCCGCATGGAGTTCGAACGCGCGGCAGCTTTAACGCGCAATAACAGGGAGAAAGAGCTACTGCTGAACCGAGCGAGAGAGTGCGGACAGGGGTTGTCGACAGCCCTGTAGATCATCCAGACGATAGGGATCCCTCGCTTCGCTCGGGATAAACACTCTACTTCAGCGTCAGCACCGGGCATTGCGCTCCGGCGATGATGCGATATGCCGTGCTGGAGCGGATCTGGAATCCGGGCGGCATGACATTCTTTATGCCCATGGCGATCAAGTCCACTTTCTGCAAGGCGGCGGTGCGCAGGATGGTCTCTGCAGGGTCGCCACTGGCCACCAGGAAGATGGGCCGGAAGAAGGCCAGCATGGGACGCAGCTTGTTTTCCATCGCGTGCTGGATGCTGGATGCAAGATTGCTGTCCTGGGCGGTGACATACTCAACGTCATCTTTGGGAATGATGTGAAGGGCGATCACCTGAGCGCCGAACTCACTGGCCAGCAAAAGCACGTACGGCATGATCTTGTCACTGCCCTCAGTGAGATTGGTAGGAACCAGAATCTTGGTGAAAGGAGCGTTCTTGCGAAAAGGCGTTCCCGGACCTACCGTAAGGACAGGGCACCTGGCACTACGGCAGATCTCTTCCACCACAGATCCCAGCAGCATGTGCTTGAGGCCGGTGTGGCCGTGAGTGCCGGCGACAATGAGGTCAATGTTCTGATCGCGCACGATGCGACTGATCTCGTCGCGAACCGGGCCTTCACCCAGCGCGAATTTCAGTTCGACACCTTTCATGGCGGGTGCGTTCAACAGTTCTGTGAGGTGATCTGCGGTTTCCTTGCCGAGGGCCTCATACAGACTGGGCGCGGCGACGCCTGAAGAAAGGGGTACCGGAGCTTCAATGTGGCACAAGTGCACCTTGGACCCGAAGGCCCGGGCCAGGCTGCCGGCGTAAGGCAGAGCCAGTTTTGAGCCCTCAGAGAAGTCGGTGGCGAAGAGTATGTTCCTGAGCTTGAGCTGGGTCTCCGGGGCAAGAATGACTGGCGCTGCCATGGCACACCTCCTGAGTTAACCCTAGGTCTGGGCTACACATGCGGCAGTGACTGCAATCACGGCGAGGGGTGATAATAGAGGATGGAGCGCGGGCTTTGGGTCGAGGCGAAAGGCTGCGGCATCCAATATGGTAGGCTCTAAAGGGCCATCCAGAGTGAACACTCAACCGCCCCGGAACAATCCCGCCTGAAGCGAGCGCCCGGGCACCATAAGGACTAAGAGAACTTGATAGGGAAACTAGCCGCCAAGGTATTTGGCACCCAGAACGAACGTGACATCAAGCGGATGCGTCCGCTGATTGAGCAGATCAACGGCCTGGAGCCGGAGATGCAGAAGCTCACGGACGAACAGCTCCGCGCGAAGACGCAGGAGTTCCGCGCCCGGATTAAAGAGCGGGTGGAAGGCATTGAAGACGAGGCCGAGCGCCTTGCGGCACGCAATGCCGCACTGGATGATTTATTGCCGGAGGCGTTCGCGGTGGCCCGCGAGGCGGGCAAGCGCGTGCTCAACATGCGCCACTTTGACGTGCAGCTGATTGGCGGCACGGTGCTGCACCAGGGCAAGATCTCCGAAATGAAGACCGGTGAAGGCAAGACGCTGGTGGCCACCCTTCCCGTTTATCTCAATGCGCTTTCCGGCGACGGCGTTCACGTGGTCACGGTGAACGATTACCTGGCCAAGCGCGACTCGGAATGGATGGGCAAGCTCTATCGCTTCCTGGGGCTGAGCGTGGGCGTGATCGTGCACGAACTGGATGACGATGAGCGCCGCGAAGCCTACGGCGCGGACGTGACCTACGGCACCAACAACGAATTTGGCTTCGACTACCTGCGCGACAACATGAAGTTTGACCTGAATGACTGCGTGCAGCGCGGACACAACTTCGCAATCGTGGACGAGGTGGACTCGATCCTGATTGACGAAGCGCGTACGCCGCTGATCATCAGCGGGTCCAGCGATGAGAGCACGGACAAGTACGACCGCGCGGACCGCGTGGTACCACACCTGGAAAAGGGCGAGGAAATTGAAAAAGCTCCCGGGGAGCCGAAGGAATATACGGGCGACTTTGTGGTAGACGAGAAGCACAGAAACGCCACGATTACCGACCAGGGCTGGGAAAAAGTTGAGCGGATGCTGGGGATCGACAACATTGCCGATCCCGATAACTGGGCGATGAAGCACCACGTTGAGACCGCGGTGAAGGCACACTCGCTGTACCGCAAAGACGTGGAATACGTGGTGAAAGATGGCGAGGTGATCATTGTAGACGAGTTCACCGGACGCCTGATGCCGGGACGGCGCTGGTCTGACGGGCTGCACCAGGCGATTGAAGCCAAGGAAAAGGTAAAGATCGAGCGCGAAAGCCAGACGCTGGCGACCATCACGTTCCAGAATTATTTCCGTATGTACAAGAAGCTGGCCGGCATGACCGGAACAGCCGAAACGGAAGCGCCGGAGTTCGACAAGATCTACAAGCTCGCCGTGACGGTGATCCCGACGAACCGTCAACTGCTGCGGGTTGAAAATCCTGACGTTGTCTATCGCACGGAAAAAGAGAAGTACTACGCCGTTG
>JBAIYI010000134.1:0-1613 GCA_037915955.1 Terriglobales bacterium | reverse complement strand
AATTTTCATTCAGGGTTGCAGGCATAGTTGTTTCGGCTGCGGTTTTGACCGCGGCCCTTTCAGCAGATTCGCTGCTCAGGAATCTGGTGCCGTTCCAAGACCAGAGCGGTATGGTCCGCACCTTCAGTAAGAACCCGGAGGCAGCCCCAACCAATGCGTTCTTCCAGAGCCTGGGAAGCAACGGCCGTAGCTGTGACAGCTGCCACAGGGCGAGCGATGGGTGGGGAGTGACTCCGGCGCACATCCAGGAGCGTTTTGAAGCCAGCCAGGGACTGGACCCGATTTTCCGCACCAACGATGGCGCGAACTGTCCAAGCGCCGACGTAACGAGCGTGGAAGCGCGGCGGCAGTCTTACAGCATGCTGCTGAACAAGGGCCTGATCCGGGTTTCGATTGGCGTGCCAGCGGGCGCTGAGTTTGCCGTCACCGGTATTGACGATCCACATAACTGCGCCGAAACCACGCCCGCGGGACTGGCGCTGTTCCGGCGTCCTTTGCCCTCGACCAATCTGCCATTCCTGAGCACCGTGATGTGGGATGGACGCGAATCTCCAAAAGGGCAAACCCTGGGGGCTGATCTGGCCCAGCAGGCTATGGACGCTACGCTCGGGCATGCGCAGGCGGTCAGCGCTCCAACGAATGCTCAGGTTGCGGAAATCGTGAACTTCGAAATGGAAAATTTTACGGCCCAGATCTTTGATGAGACTGCCGGAGATTTGCAGTCTTCAGGAGCTCAGGGCGGCCCGAAGGCATTGGCGAGCCAGAACTTCTTCATTGGCATCAACGATCCGCTGGGCGGGAATCCCACTGGAGAGGCGTTTAACCCGGTTACATTCACGATATTTGACAGGTGGGCTCAACCAGGCGGCGATGCTTCGCCCAACAGCCGGGAGGCTGCTCGCGCGGCAGTCGCGCGTGGCCAAGCGCTGTTCAATACTTTCCCGATTCCGATTTCCGGCGTAAGCGGCCTGAATGACCTGCCTGGCGTTCCAGCTTCATTCACAGGCTCCTGCACGACCTGCCATGACGCGCCCAACGTGGGGAACCACTCGGTGCCGCTGGCGATCAACATTGGCGTGACGGACTATCCAGCGATGCCGGCGCTCGACATCAACGGCCTGCCGGTTTACACGATCAGCTGCTCCGCCGGCGCGAAGACGCCGATCGGGCATAGCTCAACCATCCAGACCACCGATCCAGCGCGGGCATTGATCACGGGGAAGTGCGCGGACATCGGCAAGACGAAAGGGCCAATCCTACGCGGACTGTCGTCGCGTGCGCCTTACTTCCATAACGGCTCGGCGGCAACCCTGAGCGATGTCATCAATTTTTACGAACAGCGTTTCAACCTCAATTTGACGGAAGGGCAGAAGAGCGACCTCGTCGCATTCCTGAGGTCACTCTGATCCTGAGCAGCGGCGCAGTCGCGAGCTGCGCCGCCTTTTTGTTTTGCGGTTGCCTACGCAAAACGGGCCTGCCCAAGGGCGGGCCTTTTTTGCTTTCAGCGGGGAAGCTGTCACCGAGACACAGGGCACGCAGAAATCGTGAAGGCCAGAGTTAGTGATGCATATCGGCAAGCCAGATGGTAGACGGGCCAATGCTGGTTCCACGCA
>JBAIYI010000643.1:0-2919 GCA_037915955.1 Terriglobales bacterium | reverse complement strand
GGTGAGCTCGTCCTGGGTCTGGATGCCGCCACGCTGGTTCAGCGGCACAAGGAAACGGCGGAATCTGTAGCCTTCAATGCCGTCTTCATAATCCTTTTTGAAGAGATCGTAATTGAGCTGGTCTTGGACATCGAGCTTTGTCCGGTCAATTTGCTTCAGCCGATCCAGGATGTGCAGGCTGTGCTGGTGACGCGCCTCAATCGCCTGCATGCTCGCATCGTGCCAGCGATCATTCCAGCGGCGATCCCCTAGCGTAGAGGCCCACTCGGGCGACTGCTGCATGTTGTAATCCCACTCTGAGTCGAAAAGAGCGTGCAGGGTCTGCGCTGCCGTGGATTTGGCCTGGCCATGGGCCAGCAGAAAGCTTAGAAAGATCAGAAAAGTACACCAGCGCACAATCACCTCCGTGCTGTGGGACAGGGCAAATACAAGGGAGGCCCCGGTTTAAAATTCAGCGAACCGCAAAGTATAACTGGCCGAATTCATCAGCTCGCAGAGGAGCAAAGGAAAGTTATGAGAGTTCGCAATATCGCTATCGTGGGATTCCTGCTGATGACCGCCGCAGCGGCGGCTATCGCGGAGCGGATTCCCAGCGGGACGCATGTGACAGCGCGCGTGGGCCATACGTTGAGCTCGGCTAGCGCCCATCAGGGACAGAAGTGGACAGGCAGCCTGACGCACGACATTACGGAACACGGAAAGGTGATCGCCAGAACCGGCGATCCGGTCACCGGCAAAGTGACGTACGTGAAGCCCAGCGGCCGGCTGCATGCGCCAGGAGAGATTTCCATTCGGCTCACGTCGATTAACGGCGAGCCGGTTTCCACCAGCCGCGTCAGCAGGAAGGGCGCGAGCCATACGAAGAGCAATGCGGCCAAAATCGGCGGCGGAGCCGCGGGTGGCGCGATTATCGGCGGTCTAGTTGGCGGGGGTAAAGGCGCCGCTATTGGCTCGGTTGCGGGAGCAGGCGCCGGAACTGCCGGAGCCGCGGCTACCGGCACGCGCGAAGCGGTCATTCCCGCCGAAAGCGTTTACACCTTCACGGTAACCGGGTCGCGCTGATCGGCGAACCCGGCGAAAGCTAATTGGGGGGTGCGGCGGCATCCCCCTTTTTTATTTAAGCGCCTTCAAAGCGGCCTCGGCGTGTTCATCCGGTTTGAGGCCGGTGAGCACCGCGGAGATCTTCCCTTCCGGGCTGATGATGAACGTGGTCCGTTCGATCCCCATGTACTTCCGTCCGTACATGCTTTTCTCCTTGAGCACGTCATATTTCTTCGCCACGGCCTTGTCTTCATCGGCCAGCAGTGCATAGGGCAGGTCATATTTTTCCCTGAATTTCTTCTGTGCCGAAGGCTTGTCCGGCGAGATGCCGAACACTGTGGCCCCAGCCCGTTGCAGTTTCTGGAATGCGTCGCGGAACCCGCACGCTTCAATCGTTCAACCCGGGGTATTGGCCTTCGGGTAAAAGAAGAGCACCACGTTCTTTCCGCGATAATCCTTCAGCGCGATGGTCTTCCCGTCCTCATTCGCCAGCGAGAATTCAGGGGCTTTATCATTAACTTGCATAGGTTTTTTGTGTTTAAAAGAATAATGAATTTATATCGCAGAAATCTCTTTGCGGTCACCCTGGCCGCTCTGGCCTGTCTCGCCCTGCTCCCCGCATCCGCCCAGCGGCGCAAGCCCCACAAGCTACGGGCCACCGCCGTGGTGGAGGTCACCACGGACCGAAGCGGCGTAAGCAAAGCCGAAATCATCCCGGTGACGATCCTCGATCAAGGCCGGTTCAACGATGCCAGCATCTACAAAGCTGCTCCAGAACCTATGGCGCTTGATGGTGGCGTGGTTTATGAAGTGCAGAAATCCGGAGTGCCGATTGGCTATGTAACCGTGACCAAGGCCACGAAGTCCGGCATGTGGACCGCCCTGGGCAAATGGCAAACCGCGAGTACAGTGGCGAAAGCCGCTCCATCACCCACGCCCGGCACCGGAGACGATCGACCGCGGCTCCATCGTGGCGAAGCCGGGTCCGGACCCGCCTCTGGCACACCAAGTCCGACTCCTCTGCCCAGCCCGGGAGGGCCTGACGACCGTCCCCGCCTGCATCGCGGCGAACCCAACCCTATGCCTTCGCCCCGTGCCACACCTCTGCCGCCCCTCACGACTCTGTTGCCGGTCGAGCAGGAGCCACAAGATTCTGACCGTCCGGTGCTGCGCCGCCGGACCGAATCGCCCGCTCCAGCCAATACGCCCACACCCCAGCCCCCGGCCAATGCGCCAACCCAAGGCCCCAACCAGATAACAGCGCTTGCGGCGGGAACCCAGACGTTCGTGGGCGTCTCTGATAACGAGACTTACGACACACGTTCTTATGAGTTTCCATGGAAGCCGGGTGAAAAAGAACAGATGGAGGCCAAACTCATAAAACTGGCCCAGGCACAGATCCCCGGCGCAGATCAGCAGCACGAATGGTCGTTCAAGAACCTGGCAATCCGTTCTTTTGATCTCGACCTGAGCAATGAAGCTGTAATGGTTCTCACCGCGGAAGCTCCCGGCGCCTACATGACGCCAAACACGAAGAGCACTCCGGGCAAGTTCGTTTCTCGCTACATCACGTTGATTGCGCGCGTGGATTTCGATGGAGTTCCGCAGCGGCTTGCTGTCAGCGTAACGGACTCCTCGCGCCTTGACGTCGCTCCGCGACTCGAACTCATTGACGCCGTGGATGTGGACGGTGACGGCTACGCCGAACTCCTCTTCCGCGAGTATAGCTTCGATGAAAAGGGTTTTATCGTCTATGGCGTGGGCCGAAGCACGGTAACCAAGGTGTTTGAAGGGGCGAGCGAGCCGATCAAATAGGTAAGTCGATTTGGATACAGGCTACACCGCTGTACCCGCTGCCACGGCGCGCAGACCTGTAAC
>JBAIYI010000419.1:0-3679 GCA_037915955.1 Terriglobales bacterium | reverse complement strand
TGATCAGACGCGTATTCAGCTTCTGCGTCCTTTGGTGCTGAAAAACGTGAAGATGATTTTCCCTTGGGCGACGTGTGCCCCAATCTCACATGCTCAATCATCAATTTTGGCAATCATGGCAATCCTGGCAATTTGTTTCTTCATTTCAACTGCGGAATCGCATTCAGCTCTTGCTCGTTCACTTTTTTAAATCTCAGCTTCTGCTGCAGCCACCGGTCGCGGTCCAGGCGCGCAGCGGCATTCAGCGCGTGCCCGGCCTCATAAAACTCCATCTTCTTGTCCTTGGCGCTGAGCTTGTCCAGATACTTCTGTGCCTGCTGCTTTGAAACCGGGTCTTTGGTGGCGAATTGCAGGAAAATGCTCTTACCATCCGTGTGGCCAAGGAAGTTCGCCGGATCATCCCATGCGTAGTTCTGGAAATATTCATCCATTTTTTCCTCGCCCACGGCTTTCTTCCAGTCTGCGAAATCACCGCTGCTCGCCGAACGGACGTCCTCCTCATCCGAATACCCGGACGCCATCAGCACCGCAGCAGTCACTCGCTTTTCCACTGCAACAAAAATCATGCCGGCATGCGCCGAGAAGCTGTGCCCGACGTAGCCAATGTGGTTCTTATCCACGCCGCGCCGGGAAAGCAGCAGTTCAACCCCGCGGCGCAGGTCCACCACGAATTGCTTTTCGTCATCGCTCGACTGCATCGCCCACTCCAGCGGGTCTTCCTTTCGATCTTTCGCTGTGTAGTTCGGCCGCACCATCGGCGTATCGATCAGCAGTGACATCACTCCCGACTTCGCCAGCATCAGCGCTTCTTGCAGGAATTCTTCCCGGCTGCGCATCGGCGAGCCCGGCATCATCCAGTGTCCCCAGAGAATCGCCGTGAACGGGCCGTCACCCTTCGGAACCACCAGATACGCAGGAACGCGGTGGTCAGCAAAACCGATATATTCCATGTCAATGAGAAGCGTGTTGTCGCGCTTCTCCACCCCAAGTTCCTCCAGCCCCAGCGGAGCCTGCCGCGAATAATCAAACTGCGACGCGAGTTGTTCAAAATCAGGCCGGTCGGATTGGGCCAGGCAGGGTATTACGGCCAGCGCCAGCAAAACCACGATCAGAGTTCGCATAAAGTGCCGTTAACAATGTAACCCGAAGTCCGTCGCTGATTCATCCAGAGGCAGAGTAGGCCCTCGCTCCGTCCCGAATCTTCTGGTTTCAATCCCGGCGATTTTTGCACTTCTGGTAATTTTGGCAATCTGGGCTATTGGTGCTAACCTTCCCCGGCATGAGCACGCCGGACATCTCAAAAGCGGCAAGCGCGTTTGCACCTCCCCCGGAAACGTTCTTTAAGGCCCAGGCGCGTAACCGGCGAGCCACGTGGCGCATGACCGCGCTCAGCGCCTTTGCCGCGTTGGTCATGGGCATCCCGCTCACACTGGTGCTCACCCCGCTGCTCTATGCGCTTACGCTCATCGCGGCAGAAGTCGTTAATCACTTCTCGCCCCTGCCGCCTGAATTCTGGCAAAACGTCAAAGACCTCTCGCAGCTCGGGCTCCGCCTTGGCGATTACATCATTAACCAGAAGGGAACCATGGACCCGCAGGAGCTGACGATTGGACTCGCGCTTCTGCTGGTGCCGGGAATTGCCCTCGCGTTCTGCCTCTGGATGGGGATGCTGGTCATGTTCCGTCGCGGCGGCGTGGGAGGAGCGCTGGCCTCGCTCAACGCGCGTGAGCCGAACCAGGGCGACTTCAAGGAACTTCAGCTCGCTGACGTGGTACAGGAGATGTCCATTGCCGCCGGGATCGCTGCGCCAAAGGTGATGCTGGTCGATTCGGCGGGCGCCAACGCAGCCGTGATCGGAAGCAGCCAGGCAGATGCCCGCATCGTGCTCTCCCGGCGCTTACTGGACGACTTGAACCGTGATCAGCTTCAGGCCGTGCTCGGCAACCTCATCGCCTCTGTCGGAAACGGCGACCTGCGGATCGCCTTCGCCGTCACCAGCGTCTTTGAAACCTGCGGCCTGATCGTCAACCTCATCAATCTGCCTTTCGGAAAAGGCTCGCGCTCTCAAATATGGAAGATCATCCGCTACCTTTTCAGTCGTGGCACGCCGGACGAGAAAGCTGGATTGGCTGCCGAAATTGCTGAAGGACTTTCCGGTAGCCTCGACGCGAACGAAACCGATGCCGCGAAGTTTATGGACAGTAACAAGCGGCAGGTCGGCTTCTTCCAGAAAATCTTCGGCTACGCCTGCTTCCCGCTGATCTTCACCAACCTGGGCGTGGAGATCACGCTTTGGATGTTCACCAACATTGTGCTCGGCCCCTGCATGGCGCTGCTCTGGCGCAGCCGCCAGTACCTGGCCGACGCCGGCTCCGTGGAGCTCACCCGCAATCCAGACGCAATGGCAACCGCGCTCCAGCAGCTCAGCCAGGATGAGAACTCCATCGAAGGCAGCAGCTGGGCTTCACACCTCTTTCTGCTCGATCCCAAGGGCGACCGCTCGATGGGCAGCTCACAGCCCACGGAAGACCAGAAAAGAAAGGCCATGCAGGCCTGGCTGAATTCGGCCAATCTGGGAACCGGCGCACACCCCGCAGCAACTCCCTCGGTGCCGCAGAACTTCAGCACTGCCGACTACGCGCGCATGCGGGCTGAAATCAAAATGACAATGATGCGGGCCATGACCGGGGACGCCAACGCCGCCGCGCGTATGGCTGCCATGGCCCAGGCCGTAGGCTTCGACCACGGCATGCAGGACATGCCGGATCCTCAGGACCTGGCGGCAGCCATTCGCGGCGATCAGGCAGCCCGAATGCGGCTCGCCAAAGCACAGCAGGCGCGCCGTCAAAGTCGAAAAGGAAGCGGGCAATCCGGCTTGCAGATGGCCAGCATGATCTCGTTTCATCCGCCGATGAAAAAACGCGCCAAACGTCTGCAGCGCATGGGCGCCCACATCATGACGCCCGGCGGCATGGGAAAGACCGCCGCGGTTCTCATGACAGTTTTATGGCTGATCATCGGGCCACTTATGCTGGTCGCTGGTGCAATGATGCTGCTCCTCATCGCCATGCTGATCATGCTGAACCTGATGTTTCTGACCATGTGGCTCACGGCGATCCATTTCCTGTTCACGCTGTGGAATGGGAGTTAGGGAGAGGCGAGGTTCGCGTTTAGAGGGTGGAGCAGGCCAGGCCTGCGGTAAGGCGCAAATTGAATTCGGGTTTTAGCCCCTAAGTTACGATTGCAACGAGGAATCATGTCACTTCAACTCAGCGCCGGAATCGTTATCGTCTTTCTGTTCCTTTTTTTTCTGCTCTGGACTTACAACCGCCTCATCGCCATGCGCAACACCGTCCGCAGCGCCTGGTCTGACATTGACGTACAACTCACCCGGCGCCACGATCTGGTGCCGAATCTGGTGCAATCGGTGAAGGGCTACATGGGACACGAGCGCGAAACGCTGGAAGCCGTCACAAAAGCGCGTGCGCAGGCCGTGGCCGGAACTGGCGGCGCCAGCATCGCCACCCGCGTGCTCGCCGAAACCGTGCTGGGGCAGGCAGTCAGCAATCTGATGGTCACCGCTGAGCGCTACCCCGAACTCAAAGCGTCAGACAATTTCCTGATGCTCCAGGAGCAGCTCACCTCCACCGAGAACCGCATCGCCTTTGCTCGCCAGCAT
>JBAIYI010000428.1:0-7712 GCA_037915955.1 Terriglobales bacterium | reverse complement strand
CCATGCAGGCAGCAGCGCTGCACCATTGGGGAAGCGATGGTCTGCGCGGGAAAACCGTGGCGCTTCAGGGCTGCGGGCATGTGGGATATCCACTCGCCGGCGAATTGACCCGTGCCGGCGCGAGCGTGATTGCCAGCGATGTGGATGATACCAAGTTGCGGCGCGTGGTCAGCGATTTCGGCGCCACCACCGCCTCTCCCGACAAGATCCATACTGTGCAAGCAGATATCTTCTCCCCGTGCGCTCTGGGCGGCATTCTCAACGACCAGACGATCCCGCTTTTGCGCGTGGAGATGGTGGTGGGCGGCGCCAACAATCAACTCCTGGAGGCGCGGCACGGGGAAATGCTGGAAGAACGCGGGATTCTCTATGCCCCAGACTATGCAGCCAACGCCGGCGGAGTCATCAACGGCACCTGCCGTGAAATGCTGGGTTGGGACGAGCAGCGGACGCTCGCAAAAATCGAGTCAATCTATGACACTCTGCTCAAGGTCTTCCGGCTCGCAGAACGTGAAGGAGTTCCCACTTATGCGGCTGCTGACCGGCTGGTTGAGGAGCGGCTTGGTACGCACGTTTACTAAGGCGAATGTTTCATGACCTGATGGTGAGGATGAATGAACATTCATTCGCACTGCGATGAGGATCTCGCCGATCAACCAAAATCCAGCTACTCTGCATCTAATCCCGCCATTGTCACTGTTTCCCGCTTTTTCTTAGGGACACAAGGAGCAGAAAGAGAATGAACCGTATTTTCACATTCGTTGCGTTCGCAGCCCTCTGCGTCTTCGGCGCGCAGGCGCAAACGGGAGCAAGTGGTTCAGCCAATACCAACGCTTCTGTTAGCGGCGGCCAGGCTTCCGCACACACTGACGCTTCCCAGCAGGCGCAGACTCCTGCAGGTTCGGCCGCGGCAAATACCTCAGCTGATGCTCAGGCTAAGCACGAGAAATCCGCCAAAGAAGCTGATAAGAAACACGAGCACGGCCACGACGCTGGCAGCTCCAGCACCGAGGCAGCTCTCACCGGTGGAAGCACATTGCAGGCAGAGTTGACGAAGCCCGTCGATGCGAAAAAGGCCAAAGCGGGCGATGAGGTAAATGCCAAACTGACCCAGGATCTGAAGTCAGACGGGAAAGTCGTTCTGCACAAGGGCACCAGGCTGGTGGGCCACGTGACGGAAGCGCAGGCGCACAGTAAAGAACACGCTGAATCCAAGCTGGGTATCGTGTTCGATAAGGCCATGCCGAAGGGCGGTGGGGAAGTGGCCTTCAACGGAGTGATCCAGGCGATTGCTCCTCCCTTGCAAAGCAGCGTTGCCGCGGGTGGGGACATGATGGGTGGTATGTCAGCCCCTGCCGCGGGTGGCGGAGCGCGCTCAACGAGTGGCGGCATGCTGAGTGGTGTAGGTGGTGCAGCCAGTTCAACCCTTGGTTCGGCCACCGGAGCGGTTGGAGGAACGACTAGTTCCGTTACCGGTGCAGCAGGCGCGACCACAAATGGAACCCTTGGCTCGGCGACTCAAGGTGTGGGAGCGAATGGGGCTTTGACCAGTGCCAGTCGCGGCGCGCTTTCCATGCCCGGAGTGAACCTCGCCTCCGCAGCCTCGGGAGCTACGCAGGCTTCCGTGATCAGTTCGGCGGACCACACAGTGAAGCTGGATAGCGGCACGCAGCTGGTCCTGCAAGTGACTGGTGCCGCAGCTCACTGATTCCCCCAAATTGCCGGGAAAGGCCAGGCCATTGCGTCTGGCCTTTTTTGTCGCTTCGAACTTCGGCTGCGGAAAACAGCTACGCGGGCGCATCTTGCTTGCGGACATATAGGAGCTTGTCTACTTCGGCTACAACCTGGTCTTTCTCGTCAGTGATTGATACCTGAAAAAGAGGCTCAATCTTACCCTGCGCGTCGACCGCAGCCTTGAGCTCGGCCAATCTGGCGTCCGTAATCTCGAATTGCGCTTTCACCACACCTTTTCCCGGTCGTTTGAATCGAATCGTTGCCGCCTTGTCCCAGACGATATAGCCAGGCCCGATCCGGTTGATCAACATCAGCATGAAATGCGGATCGACCATGGAATACAGCGATCCGCCAAAATGCGTCCCTACGTAGTTGCGGTTCCAGAAATGGAGCGGCATTTCGACCGTCATTGAGCTGAAATCGTCCGCCAACTGGGTTACGCGCACGCCCGCCCCAAGATAGGGTGGATAGAACGCCAGCAGGCGTTTGAGTTTTTTAGCGGTCATTGGCATTCGTTGAGTCCTGTCGCTTGACCTGATAGCCATCCGGAGGCGGCGCGGAGTGATTCATGTGAACGATGCGCCAGCGTCCCTCCTTTTTCTCGCATAGAGCGGTGCCGCGCGCAAGAATGATCTGGCTTCCAAGTGTGATCCGCAAATCGTATTCCACCCAGATCGCGTCGCCAATGGCGTGGTGGCCGCGCGATGTGATCTGTAGATGAGCCGGAGGATCGTGCCGGAAATAACGCTGCCTGTAGTACTCCATACTCGCGTCGCGACCGTAGAAATCGCCTCCGGCGGTGAAGACCACGATGTTCGCATCAAGACAGTGGGCGAATTCACCTTCATTGGCGGAGTTAAAAAGCTCTTCGCAATCAGAAAGCTGGCGGTGCAGCTCCGTGAACCGTGCTTCGGCGGCTTCCGGCTCGGGAGCAAGGTGTGCCATGCGATTACGGATGTCCACGGTGGCGCCAAGTCGCGCAAGAAGATCCACGCCGAGAATACCGTCGATCTGGTGCCCGCAGGCGTTGCCGATCGCGGAAAGATCCACTGCAGGCAATTTCAGTGATTTGAACTGGTGCTGGCCGATGGTGAGATCGTTGATCGTGACGTCCTGAGCGTTTGTTTCCGCGGTACCGCTCCAGGATGTAACGGCGATCCTGCGCCGGTCGCCGTGCGCAAACGACTTCAGATTGAGCATGGAGGTGGCGGCTGTATCGAGCAGGAACAGAAAAGGCGATCCGGAGATGCTTACCTCCATGACTGGAAGGCGGTCGCAGCTTTGCAGCGGGATATCTTCCGCGCGCGCGGAAGAGCAATAACTCAGGACCACAAAGATAAGAGCAGGCAACAGAGAGCGCATTCTCGGGGGACCCTCCATAAAACCGAAAACCAGTATCTCACGAAAAACGAACGTTCGTGCTATTATTTCACCCAATAGTATTCTCCATCTGAACTCATGGCGACCGCCCGCCCCATCACCGCAAAGGAATCCCTGCCGAAGGGAGCACGCACACGGGAAAGCATCTTGCGTGTCGCCGTCGATCTCGCCTCAGTCGAAGGCCTGGAAGGGGTCACCATAGGCCGATTGGCGGATGAATTGAAAATGAGCAAAAGCGGCCTCTTCGCTCACTTCGGTTCAAAAGAAGAGCTGCAATTGGCAACTGTGGCTGCGGCCCGGGAGATATTTACGGAACATGTCATTCGGCCCGCCCTGGCCGAGCCAGCCGGCGCGCCTCGGCTGTGGTCACTATGCCTGCACTGGGTGCAATACGTGGAAGGCAAGGTATTCAAAGGCGGGTGTTTTTTTGCGGCCGCATCCTTCGAGTTTGACAGCCGGAAAGGCGTGGTACGCGACGCCATTGCCACAGCCATGCAGGAATGGCTGGGAATCCTTACGCGGGCTGTGGATGGAGCAAAGAAGGCAGGGCACCTCAAGGCGAACGTAAATGCGGAGCAGTTTGCCTTCGAGATCTACTCTCTGGCGATCGGGGGGCACTGGGGATTTCAGTTGCTGGAAGACAACAAAGCGCTTGACCGGGTGAGAGCGATGATGCGCGACCGCATTAAGGCGCTGGCCACGCCCAAGTGCCCGCCGCTAAAATTACCGCGATAAATTGCGCCCTTCGTCCTCCGAGGAACATCTCTTTCGCTGCAATCATTCTTTTCTCCAGGAGTTGCGATGATTTCCTCGCTTTTACTCTTTGGGCCGGCGGTGCTGGCTCTTGCCGCTGGTGGACACAGGCGCATCCGCCTTGAGGGTACAAAAAAAGCCAACCTCCCCTTCAGCGACGCTGTCTGGGCCGGTGACACGCTCTACGTCAGCGGACAGATCGGCCTTGATCCGAAAACCAATAGGCCACCCGCTGAAGCGAAGGAAGAAGCACGACTGGTTCTCCAGGATTTCAAGGAAGCGGTTGAAGCCGCGGGTCTCGCCTTGAAAGACGTAGTTCAGATCCAGATTTTTTGCTCCGACGTGTCGCTCTTCAGCCAGTTCAACGAGGTTTACCGCACTTTCTTCCAGGAAGAACACTATCCGGCACGAGCGTTCCTCGGCTCAGGCAAGCTGCTGTTTGATGCTCGCTTCGAAATTATGGGAATCGCCGTGAGGAGCTAGCCAGCGGGAGTGAGGAAGTTTTCGAGAGTGAGCTTCAGCAGATCGCCGATCCGTTCGATGGTAATGTCGGCCTTCGGCAGCTTGGCAATGGCCGCCGCATCCAAGGCATAGTGTCCCTGGCGGGGAAACACGGTGGTGACTTTCGAGCCCCAGATTTTTTTTACCGCAGTCAGGATGCGGAGTTTGTCATCGATCAGCACGTAGTGGTCGGCAGGGAAGCGCTTTTTAACGTCCTCCAGTTCCTGTTCCTTGTGGATATAGATCAGAACTTTGTCGTTGAAGGTCTCACCGATGCCGGACCGCTCAACCTTGAGCGGCTGGAACACCACGTCTCCATCGGAAAGCACTGCTGCCGTGCCCCACTGTTTTACGTGTTCAACAGCGTCGAGTGAATCAGGATAAAGCCGGGTTGCAAACGGATAGTTGATGAAAAAATGCGATACCGTGAGCAGGCCGGGATCCCGCGGGTTCTCAATGCGATAGCGCTGCAGGGCTCCGAGATAGTCCGCGTAGCCGAGTTCCATGCGAAGCTGTTCGAATATCTCCCAATAGCGCTGCTGGCGCTCAGGACCGACTGTGTTCTCAAGATGACGTTTCAGGTCGTCCGTGACGCGATCATTGTCGAGCAGCGTGTTATCAACATCGAAAAGAAAGACCAGGCGTGGTTCAGGCATGAATCGTTTCCGAACTGCATTCTAAGGCGTGGTTCGGCGCGGCGCCAACGCCTCAAGCTGTTCGCGGGTCCATTCGGGTGCACCGCCTGGAAGGGAAGCGACAAATGCCCCGAGCCGATTCGCGAATTCGAGGGACTGAGGTGGCGGCCAGCCTGCGTCGATGCCATGCAGGAGCGCCGCAGAGAATGCATCGCCGGCGCCGATGGTATCCGCGACGGTAATTCTGTATCCGGGTGCTTCGGTGAAGATGTTTTGGGATAGGAGGCTGCAGCCTCGTTCGCCGCGGGTGACGCAAACCGTCTCCAAAGAGAAAAGTTGCTGGAGCTTACGGCAGAATTCCTCAATCGAATCTTTAGACACGTGCAGGAAGTCCCCAACAACCACAAGTTCCTCTTCGTTGAGCTTGATCACATCTGACTCCCGAAGCAGTTGCTCAACCAGTGCGGGAGAATAAGACTCGCTTCGCAGATTCAGGTCGTAAAACCGCTGCGCTCGCGGAAGATTTTTGAGGAGCGTCTCCGTGAGCTGCAGCGCTTGAGAGCTCATCTGCTGAAGCGTGCCAAAGTAAATCCATTGTGGAGCGGATTCGATGAGTTCGCGAACAAGGTCGTGAGTGAGCAAAGGGAAGTGATACGCTACCGGGCGATGGATCACGTATTCCGGGGCGCCGTGCTCGCCAAGGTTAACAGTTACGGTTCCGGTGGGATGATCTGCGACCCGTCGGATAAACCTGGAGGAGAGGCCTCGGGCCTCAATCGCGCGCAGCGAGTTTTCTCCGAGTTCGTCATTTCCAACCGCGCTGATCAACAGCGGTTCGTGACCAAGAGTGTGCAGGTGGAAAGCGAAGTTCAGTGGAGCTCCGCCGAGAAATCGGGAATCTCGTGTGATGTCCCAAAGAATTTCGCCGACAACTGCAACTCTCATGCTGTGGCCCTCGCGTTTTCAGTACTCGTCAAACGAGTAGTACTGTTTTCGAGTGGGCAGGACTTTGATCAGCATGAGTCCGGTGATGAAGCCGCCTACATGCGCCCAAACCGCCACGCCCCCTACCTCCCCTCGCATGGGAGTGAGGCTTGAGGCGGCGCCGCTCAGGATATTTACGATGAACCAGTAGCCAAGGACCAGCCAGGCAGGAAGCCAGAAAACGAAAAAGAGCCACCAGGTGAGCACGCGCGCGCGTGGGTAAAGCAGAAAGTAAGCCCCCATCACGCCGGCGATGGCGCCACTGGCGCCCACCGTCGGGACACGCGAGTAGAAGTTGAAGATCAGGTGTGTTATTGCGGCGCAGAACCCACAGACCAGGTAAAAGATCAGATATGGGAAGTGACCCAGGCGGTCCTCAACGTTATCTCCGAAGATTGCCAATCCCCACATATTGAAGATCACGTGCATCCACCCGCCGTGGAGAAACATGGAACTGAGCAGGGGCAGGAATGCATAACTCGCCGGAATGAGTCCGTTGGTCCAGTCAAGGACATGATGCGGAACCAGAGCAAATTGCATTTCAAAGGCAGCAAGAGCGCGTGGTCCGCCGGAGAGTTCCAGGCTCCACTGGAAGAAGAAGACCACCAGGTTCAATGCTATGAGAAAGTAGTTGACGAAGGGCGTAGTCGAGCGCGGAGCGTCGTCGCGGATGGGGAACATTCTTTTGGCTGCTCACCTTTATCATGCTTGATACGGAGAACTTGCTCAAGTGGACGGCGTGCTCATTCTGAACAAGCCTGCAGGATTCACATCGCACGACGCGGTGGCGCAGGTGCGCAGGATTGTGGGAGAAAAATCGGTCGGCCATTTGGGGACACTCGATCCCATGGCGACCGGAGTTTTGCCTCTGGTACTCGGACGTTTTACCAGGCTGGCACAGTTCTACCGGGAAGCCGACAAGAGATACGACGGCACAATTCGCTTCGGTCAGGCCACGGACACCTACGATGCCGAAGGGGAACCCACGGGCCCGGAGCAGCCAGTGCATTTGACGCTGGAGCAGATTCGCAAGGCGGCCCTTAAATTCACGGGACAGATTCAGCAGACACCGCCGCCATTCTCGGCCAAAAAAATCGCCGGCGTACCCGCGTACAAACTGGCACGCAAGGGCCAGGAAGTTGAACTAAAACACAAAGATGTAGAGGTTAAGCAACTGGAAATACTGGAGTTCACTGGTCGTGATGTGCACTTTACCGCATGGGTAAGCTCAGGCACTTATCTGCGGTCTCTGGCACATGACTTGGGCAAAGCGCTGGGCCCGGGAGCCCATTTGGCATCGCTGACTCGAACGGCGGTGCGTGAATTCAGCCTGGCTGAGGCTCATTCGCTGGACGATGTTCGCGATGCCGCGGCAACGGGCGCCGTGGAGGATCTGCTGATCCATCCCCGGCTGGTTCTGCCTGAGTTTCCCGCTGTGACTGCGCCACCTGCAAGCGTGGGGCGGATCAAGAACGGAGGGGCCGTCAACCTGCCAGAATTCAGCAAGGCCCTGATGGTGAGGGTATTTTGCGGACAAAGGGAATTGCTGGCGATTGCGCGCCGCGTGGCGGGGACCCTTTTTCAGCCCAAGGTGGTACTCAGCGCAAGCTGATTCCGTTGTTGGCCAGAACTGACCATGCCACCTAGAACGTCTGATAACAGATATTATGTAAAACGTAGGCAAACAGGCGCCGTGGGCGGCTCTGAATCAGCCCTCTCCCCGTA
>JBAIYI010000319.1:0-4127 GCA_037915955.1 Terriglobales bacterium | reverse complement strand
CCGCATCGAGCAACGCTAGCTGTTTTTCGATTCCCGCGGCCCTCGCCGTCAGGGCTTTGCGCTGCGAGCCGTATTCTTCAGCAAGGGCCCGCCAATAGCGGTCTTCATCCTGAAGTTGCATCATGTTGGGAATGCCGGTAAGCAGCTCTTCCGTCTGGCTGGCGCGCAACCGAACTTCTTCCGAATGGGCTTTGGCCTCGGGATCGGACACCGGAACGGGCAGGACCGGAGCAAGCTCTTTGGAGACATCGCGCAGAAGGCGATCCAGCGCTTCCGCCTGATCGGCGATTTGAGGCAGCGGAATCGGCTGGACAGGAGTCGGCGAAGGCGCTGGAGTCGGGGTGGGTGATTGCTGAGGGGCAGGCTTGCCCTGTGAAGTCAGCAGAACCCCGGTCTGCGCACGCGCGAACTGAGGAAGCAAACAGATGCTGACCAGCAGACACAAGAGCGCCGCGTGGAATTTCACCCGGTATTGCCCCGGCCACGGCAGCACGTAAATGAAGACTTCGCGCTTTGGAGGTCCTTTACGCATAGCGCGAAAGAGCGCGATTACTGCTCCCATCCTCCTCCCAGGGCGTTATAAATCTGCACCAGCGCGAGCCGCTCGTTGAGTTGAGCCTGAGCAAGGCTGACTTGCGCGTTGAAGTAACGAGTGTCACTATCCAGGACTTCCAGATAGCTCGCCACACCGCCGCTGTACCGTGCATTGGAAAGCCGAGTGGCATCTTCGGCGGCCGCGGTGAGCAACTCCTGTTGCCTGCGGAACTCCTGGTTCTTGCTGTAGCCCACGAGCGAATCAGAAACTTCGCGGAAGGCCGTTTGGATTGTCTGCAAGTAACTGAGCGCGGCTTCCTTCTGCTGCGCCTCAGTCAATTTGACGTTGTTGCGGATTCTCCCGCCCTGGTAAATCGACTGCACCGCTTGAGCTCCGATACTCCAGAAGCCTGCAGGCGCGGCGAACAGAGCAGTGAGCGCGGAGCTCTGGTAGCCGCCAGTCCCGGTGAGAGCAATTTGCGGGAAGTAGTCGGCCTTTGCGACACCGATGCGGGCATTGGCCGCCACCAGCAATTGCTCCGCGGATTGGATGTCAGGGCGGCGTGCGAGCAGTTCCGAGGGCAATCCCGCAGGCACAGATGCGGGAATGGCAGTATCCACCAGCTTGAGACCACGAGTGATCGGACCGGGGTTCCTGCCTATGAGAACACTGATGAAGTTTTCCTGCTGCTCGATCCGCCGCTCAAGATCGGGAATGGATCCCGCGGCGGTATAGACCAGTTGTTCTGACTGGCGAACGTCGAGCATGGAGGTGACGCCGCCCTTGGCGCGTACCGTAACCAGACGCAGGGATTCTTCGCGAGCTGCCAGCGCCTGTTTCGATATTTCCATCTCGAGGTCAAGCTCACGCAATTGAAAATAGGCGGCGGCCACATTGCTGACGAGAGTGCTCATCACTGCACGCTGTCCCCACTCTGTGGCGAGCAGGTTCGCTCGCGCCGCCTCTGTCGCTCTGCGGAACTTACCCCAGAAATCCAGTTCCCAGAACACAGACATGTTCACGGCCATTGTGCCTGTCGTGATGGCATCGCCCTGCAGGCCGCGCGAAGAACGCTGATTGAAACCGGAAGCTCCGGCCGTAACAGTTGGAAGCTGATCAGCCCGGGTGATCCCGAGAAGAGCTTGAGCCTGAAGGACGCGAGTGGCGGCAATGCGAACGTCGTAGTTTTCCGCCAGTGCCGTACGGATCAGCTCCTGCAGTTGCTGATCCTGGAAAACGGTCCACCATTTTTCATCACCAAGCGATGCGCTACTTGGCGACGCAGCCTGATCGCCACGGTAAACCGTTGGCACGTCCACCTTGGGTCGTTTGTAATTTGGGCCCACAGTACAGCCGGCCAGGGAAAGCATGACAATTGCAAGCAAGCAGTATCTGCACTTCATACGGTCCTCACGCTGCCGCCGATTCTTTCTGCAGAGGCTTTGGCGGTGGCGGCGCCTTTACCTTTCCTCTGTGCGCAAGCCTCTCGACTACATCGAAGCTCACCGGGATCAGGAAGATGGCAATCAATGAAGCGGCAAGCATTCCGCCTATCACGGCGCTGCCAAGCACACGGCGCGAGATAGCACCCGCTCCCATGGCGGTCCACAAGGGCACGCATCCCAGGATAAAGGCGAACGCGGTCATCAGAATGGGTCGCAGGCGGAGCTTGGCCGCTGCCAAAGCGGATTCTTCGATCGACTTGCCTTTGTCAAATTCCATTTTTGCGAACTCGACAATGAGGATTGCGTTTTTAGCCGCGAGACCGATCAACATGACCAGACCAATCTGCGCGTAAACATTGTTTTCGAGGCCGCGCATCCACAGGAACCACAGAGCGCCGAACACAGCCACGGGAGTACCCAGCAACACGCTGAATGGCAGTGACCAGCTTTCATACTGGGCCGCCAGGATAAGGAAAACAAAGATCAATGACATGGCAAAGATGACGCTGGAAGGAACGCCTTCCGCCGCCTTCTTCTCCTGGAATGACATGCCGAGATAGTCATAGCCCATTTCGGACGGCATAGTCTGTTTGAATGTCTCTTCAAGCGCCTTCATCGCCTGGCCAGAGCTGTAACCGGGCGCGGCGCTGGCGTTGATTTGCGCACACCGGTAGAGGTTGTAGCGCATGGTGAACTCAGGTCCCATGCTGGGCCTGACCTTGGTGACCGCGCTCATCGGCACCGGATCGCCAACCGCATTGGGCACATAGAATTGTCCAAGATTCTCTGCGCGCGTCCGGTAATCGCCTTCCGCCTGCACATAGACCTGCCACTGGCGCCCAAAGCGGTTGAAGTAGTTGACCAGTGTGCCACCCATGAACATCTGCAGCGTCTTGTAAACGTCAGACAACTGGACGCCCTGGGCGATCACCCTCGGCCGATCCACATCAACAAATACCTGTGGAATCGTGGGTAGAGACGTGGTTGAGATGCCTGCGAGTTCGGGGCGCTTGCGCGCGGCCGCCAGAAATTGAGCAAGATTTTTATTCAGGAAATCCGGCTCACGTCCTGAGCGATCTTCAAGCAGAAAACTCACACCACCAGATGTTCCGACGCCGGGAATGGCTGGCGGCGGGAAGGAGAATGCAATGCCCTCGTGAAGCTTGCCCAGCTCTGCGTTGATGTGTTTCTTGATCGCTTCATACTGCTCTTCCGGGGCCTTGCGCTCAGACCATTCTTTCAGCGTTACGAAATAGAAAGAGCTGTAGGTCGCCTGCACGCCGCTCAACATGCTGTAGCCGATTACCGATGTCACGCCCTCAACACCGTGTGTCTTGGTGATCATCTCCTCGATTTTTCGAGAGGCTTCGTCGTTGCGCTGAAGAGAAGCTGCGTTGGGCAGTTGCAGTCCGGCGTAAACGAACCCCTGGTCTTCGTCAGGCAGGAAGCTGCTGGGCAACCGCGAGCCGAACCACAACGCCAGAGCAGCAATGCCGACCAGCGACAGCATGCTTAGACCAGCTTTGCGAATCAGGAGCCCGCAGGTGGTCACGTAGCCATCAGTGGTTCGACCAAAGACCTTGTTGAACCAGCGGAAGAACACTCCCAGCGGGCCGCGAGTTTCTTTTCTCGGCCGCAAAAGCAGCGCCGATAACGCAGGGCTGAGGGAAAGAGCGTTGAATGCAGAGATCAGCACGGAGATTGCAATTGTGATAGCGAACTGCTGATACAGCCGGCCAGTGATACCTGGAATGAAAGCAGTCGGGACAAACACGGCGGCAAGGATCAACGCGATGGCAATTACCGGCCCGGAGACCTCTTCCATGGCCTTGAAAGCGGCGTCCTTTGGAGTCATGCCGTGTTCGATGTGGTGCTCAACGGCTTCCACCACAACAATCGCATCGTCCACCACAAGCCCGATGGCAAGCACTAATCCGAATAGGGACAAGGTGTTGATGGAAAAGCCGAGCGCAGGAAAGATGACGAATGTTCCCACCAGCGAAACCGGCACGGCGAGCAGTGGAATCAGGGTCGCGCGCCAGCCCTGGAGGAAGATGTAAACCACAATAATGACGAGAATGATGGCTTCAAACAGCGTTTTCTGAATCTCGCGAAGACCTTCCGTCACCGCCAACGTAGTGTCAAGA
>JBAIYI010000458.1:0-4291 GCA_037915955.1 Terriglobales bacterium | reverse complement strand
CCAATGCGCACCCGGACCATGATGCTTGCGGCACTGGCTTCATCGCCCATCTCTCGGGCTCTGCAAAGCATGAGGTAGTGGACCGTGCGCTGGTTGCGCTTCAACGCCTGTCGCATCGCGGTGGAGTCGATGCTGACGGGGCCAGCGGTGACGGTGCCGGCCTGCTCACGGCCACTCCCTTGAGATTCTTTCGTCGCCAGACTCACGGCCTGGGAATCGACCTTCCGCAGTCGTTTGCGGTCGGCATGCTCTTCCTGCCGCTCAACCACCAGGAACATCTTCAACGCAAAATCGAATCGCTTGCTCCTTTGATGGGAGTCACGGTTCTCGGCTGGCGCAAAGTACCAACCAATCTCTCCGTTCCGGGCGAGCGCGCGCGTGAAACCATGCCGGAGGTGTGGCAATGCTTTGTCCAGCAGGAAAGCGAGATCGGCGACTTCGAACGTAAGCTTTTCCTGTTCCGCAAAAAAGTAGAGGCTGAACTCGGCCCCGCAGCCTATTTCTGCTCTCTTTCCTCGCGGACCATCGTTTACAAAGGACTGCTTGCACCCTGGCAGCTGCCGCTGTTCTATCCCGATCTCTGGGAACACGACTTCGAGAGCCCGTACGCCATCTTCCACCAGCGATTCTCAACCAACACGCAGCCCACGTGGCGGCTGGCCCAGCCGTTTCGCATGGTGGCTCACAACGGCGAAATCAACACTATCAGCGGAAATCGCCGGTGGATGCATGCCCGTGAGCCGCAGATCCGCGCCGTTCTCGGCGTGGACACATGGTTCTCGGCGCTCGAGGCCAACGTCAGTGATTCCGCCAGTCTGGATAACGCAGTTGAGCTTCTGGTCCAGCAAGGCAATAACGCGCGAGACGCTCTGAACACCTTGGTTCCCGCAGCCGGAATGCGCGAAACAGAATACGAACCGTGGGACGGCCCAGCAGCCCTGATCTTCACCGACGGTTGCACGCTGGGCGCTAAGCTTGATCGCAATGGCCTCCGTCCTCTCCGCTACTCACGCACATCTGACGGCTGGTTCATTGCGGGCTCTGAAGCCGGTATCGCGAAGTTCGATCCCGAGCAGATCATCGAGCGCCAGCGCCTTGGTCCGGGAGAAATGCTCACCGTTGATCTTGCGAACGGTGAAGTCGTGCATCAGCGCGCCCAGCCCGCGGATTCTCCTGCTGCAAAAAGCGCATCGGTATCTCTGCCGCCCATAGCCACAGAGAAGACCGGGAAGATGGAGGATCTACAGCGCCTCGCCGCTGCCGTTGGCTTCAGTCAGGACCAGATCAAGTTTCTCCTCCAGCCGGTAGCGGAAGGCAACGATGCCATCTGGAGCATGGGCGACGATGCGCCTCCCGCATTTCTCGGCCGCATTTCCCGTACGCTTTGGGACTATTGCAAGCAGCGCTTCGCCCAGGTGACGAATCCGCCGATCGACCCCATTCGTGAAGCTCACGTCATGTCGCTGGAGACGCGCCTCGGACCGGGATTGCTCGTGCCCTCACCCGTGCTGGATTCCGCTCAGTTCCAACAACTCAAAGACACCCTGCTTCCCTGCTGCAGCATCGATATTACTTTTGTGCACACTGAGGGCGTCGCCGGAGCACAAGCAACGCTCAACCGTCTCCGCACCCAGGCGCGAGAGGCGCAGAAGCCAGCCCTTGTTATTCTCACCGATCGTGAACTCGGCCCGGATCGTGCCGCCATTCCGGCTCTGCTTGCCGCGTCAGCCGTATGGCAGGAGCTGGCCGCTGCCGGCAACTTCGATGTTCCGCTGGTCATTGAGACTGCGCAAGCGCTGGACGTCCACCACATCGCCATGTTGCTTGCGGTCGGAGTCACTGCGGTGCGGCCGTATCGCGCGATGCAGATCGCCGAAACCATAAGCACTCGCGGAGCCCACAACTTCGTATCCGGAACGAACAAGGGCCTGCGCAAGGTGCTGGCCCGCATGGGAATCTCCACGCTCGCCAGCTACCGAAATGCACAACTCCTTGAGGTCATAGGTCTTGATGGAAAGCTTTGCCGCGAGTTTTTTGCCGCTGCTCCGCATTACGCTGAAGCTACCTCGCTGGAGCAGCTGCTGGCGATTTATCTCGGCCACCACGCCGAGGCATTCCGCGCAGAAGAGCACGAACCGCGCGATGCCGGCCTTTACCGCTTCCGCAAGGAAGGCGAGCTGCACTCCAACTCGCCGGATGTGGTTCGGCGAATGCACGCGTTAGTGCGGGGCCCCTCGCCGGAACGATACCGCGAATATGAAGACCTGGCAGCGGCACGCAACACTGCCATTCGCGACTTGCTGGAGATTGTATTCCCCGAGGCCGCCACTGCCGAACCCGCAAGTGAACAGGACATCCTGCGGCGTTTCAGCGTACAGGCGATGTCCATCGGCGCGATCAGTCCGGAGGCGCACCGCACACTTGCCATCGCCATGAACCGGCTCGGAGCGCGCAGCAACACCGGTGAAGGTGGCGAAGATCCTGACCTTTATTACGCTCAGCCGGAAGCGGCCAGCAAGGTCAAGCAGGTTGCGTCCGGTCGTTTCGGCGTCACAGCCGAATACCTTGTTCACGGACAGGAAATCGAAATCAAAATGGCGCAGGGTTCCAAGCCCGGTGAAGGCGGCCAGCTTCCCGCAACCAAGGTCACGCCATACATCGCGCGGCTGCGGCGCGCCTCCGTTGGAACGCCTCTCATCTCTCCGCCTCCGCACCATGACATCTACAGCATTGAAGATCTGGAACAGCTCATCCATGATCTGCGCCAGGTCAACCCGCATGCGCGTATGGGGGTGAAGCTGGTTTCCGGAGCAGGCGTTGGCATCATCGCCGCCGGCGTGGCCAAGGCCGGCGCTGACGTCATCACGATTTGCGGCCATGATGGCGGCACCGGAGCCTCACCGCTCAGCTCGATCAAGAACACCGGACTGCCATGGGAGTTCGGCCTGAGTGAAACTCATCGCACCCTCGTAGAAGCCGGTCTGCGCGGCCATGTGCGCCTGCGCGTGGATGGCGGCTTCAAGTTCGCGCGCGACGTGATCATTGCCGCTCTTCTCGGGGCCGATGAGTTCGGCTTCGGCACCGCCGCTCTGCTGGCAATCGGGTGCGTGATGGCCAGACAATGCCACCTCAACACCTGCCCTGTCGGCATCGCCACACAACAGGAAGCGCTGCGCACCCGATTCAACGGCAAACCGGAAATGGTAATGGTCTTCTTCGAGATGATTGCCGAAGAAGTGCGCCGCATGCTCGCTCAACTTGGTGCGGCCTCTCTCGACGAGATTGTCGGCCACTCGGAATACCTGCACCCGCGCAATCCAGACGCCGCGGCCTGGGTTCATGAGCTGCTGCGTCCTGCGCGACGTGCTCCCATGCTGCCCCGGCCGGCGCGTCACCGCGAAGGCCTAAGTGCCGAGCTCTCTGAGTTCTTCCGGATTCGCAAGGGCACATTTCAAACCAGGTTCACCATCGCCAACTCTGATCGCAGCATTGGTGCGGAGCTGAGCGGTGAGCTCTTGCGCCGCGCAAAGGCTGGCGGCTACTTTGCTCCGATCGATCTCCATTTCTCCGGCGCAGCGGGACAAAGCTTCGGCGCGTTCCTGGCGCCGGGCATCCGATTCCACCTGAGCGGTGAAGCCAATGATTACGTCGGCAAAGGCCTGAGTGGCGGAATCATCTCCATCGATGCCGGGCCGGAAGCCTGCACTCGCGGTGACGTGCTTGCCGGAAACACCGTTCTCTACGGCGCTACTTCAGGCGAGCTATACATCGCTGGCCGGGCCGGTGAACGTTTTGCAGTGCGCAACAGCGGCGCCGTGGCCGTAGTGGAAGGAACCGGCGACCATGCCTGCGAATACATGACCGGTGGCATTGCTTTGCTGCTGGGGAAGACAGGAGTCAATCTGGGAGCCGGGATGACCGGCGGGCTCGCCTATATGCTCGAGGAACATGCGCAGGAATCGCGCTTTAATCTCGAGTTCGTTTCGCGTTCAGCATGCTCCGCGGCAGAAGAATCGCATATTCGTGAGTTGCTCGTGCGGCATTCCCTGCTGACGGCGAGCCCGCGCGCCAATTTCCTCCTCAACATCACCACGCCGCTGCCTCTGGTGCGTATTCAGGCGCTGAACGCGCTGACCTCCCCCGACGAAGTGTGGGGACCGATTCTGGAAAGGCTGCACGCTCGGGACGTTCTCACCACCAAACCGGTTGCGCGAGCGCATGGTCTGCTGCCACCGCTCGAAGTTGCAGAGCCTGAATCGCGGGATTCGCATCCAGATCGGGTGAATTAACA
>JBAIYI010000206.1:0-2635 GCA_037915955.1 Terriglobales bacterium | reverse complement strand
CGGTCGACGACCTGTGACACTTCGAAATCTGCGCCCGCACTGAGATAGGCCATCGCCGTGGCGCGGTCCATGCCTAGCCTTTCCGAAACAAAACGGATGGCCTCGCGCGTGGCCTTCTTCATCGCTTCGTTCAGATCGGGATCGAGTCCGATGGCGATCCAGTACTCCGGCGTTTCCGCAAAGGGCCCGGCGAGTTTGGTCTTCGCCGGAATCTGCGCATCACCGGCTTTGAGCACGGTAAACCGCAAGGTCGTGCGCAATGAGCCTTCAATCGCCGTCAGCGCTACTTCCCCGTTGCCTTGTGCGAAGTGAGGGTCAGCAATGAAGAACATTCCGCCCGCCACCTGCACCGGCAAATAGAGCGTAGCACCTGTGGTGAGGTAATGGATGTCCATGTTGCCGCCGTAATCGCCCGGCGGAACCGAATTTGGCTTGCCTGCGGTGTTAGGCGCAACACCCATGGTGCCCATAAACGGTGCAAGCGGGATGTGCGCTTCCGCGCCCGTTGCGCCTTTTACTATGCCGTACCATTTTCCACCGATCTGGCGAATGGGCACGAATGTGGAAACGTTGTGATAAGCCTGCGGATTGGCCGCGCTCGCTCCCGTCTCAATATCAGGAGTCTCCGGAAATTCGCCAGGCAGAGCACCTTTCCCATGGCGATTGCTGATCACACCGTAGGGAACTCGCGGAAGCAGTGAGACCATTTCCACCTTTAGAACGTCGCCGGGCTGCGCGCCCTCAATTTCCAGCGGTCCAATCACGATGTGCGGACCATCTTTGGCGAAGTCGTGCTGCATGCTGGAGGCTGTGATCGCCTTCGCATCTTTGAGAACCTGGTCTGTCGGAACGCCAAAGCCACCAAAGAACTTCACCGGATCGCGCCCCTGGTCTTCGAGGATACCTTCGTGCGAGACGGTATCGAACGTCACCGTCGCTCCCGACTTCACGCTGGCAACCGGCTTGGCCGCGTTGTCCGGCAGGAAGCCCCAGCGAATGGTATCCGGGGTGGCGGGAACGTAGAGATCTGATTTTAAGTGAACCGCGGCGCCGGGCACGGGCTTATCCGCCAGAGGCTGCAGGACCGCATTCTGCGCGGTCAGGTTGAACGCGAAGCAGCTGACAAACAGGAACAACCGGATGATCGAAAGGCGAAAGCGACTGGGCGTCCTCATTTTGGGGTATGCGCCTCCTGAGGGGTGGAATTCTACTCCAGAGAACGTTCCATGCAACCAAAGAAAAAGTGATAATCGGTATACTCAAATGTGTGGAAAGCCCCTTTGTACCCGGTATTTCTTAAGCTCACTCAATCGCCCCTCGTCATCTAAGTAAATAGGCGGCCGGAGCGGCCACTTTTGGCTCTCCGCAGCCCGCGACATGAGCCGTTCTTATCTTTCGTTTCTACAGGCAGGTGAGCCGTGCGCAAACTCGGAATTGCTGTTCTCGTAATCATTGTGTTGCTGGTGGCGGCAGCGCTGATCATCCCGCACTTGATCGATATCAATCAGTACCACGCCCAGATCCAGTCGCAGTTGCAGAAGCGGCTGGGACGGCAGGTAACTCTGGGCGACATGAGGCTAAGCCTCTTCCCACCGTCATTCCAGGTGCAGGATGTAAACATCAGCGAAGATCCGCGCTTCAGCTTCAACCAGTCGCGGCCGTTTGCCACCGCGGAAAAGCTTGCCGTGAGCGTGGAACTGATGCCGCTGCTGCACAAGGACATTCAGGTGAAGTCGCTGGAGCTGACCCACCCGCACATCGAACTGGTGCGCGACGCCCAGGGCAATTGGAATTTCGCCACCCTGGGACAGGAACCCAAGCCTTCAGCGCAGGAAGAAGCCGCAAAGAAAGCACCCACGCCCGTTCCTTCTCAAACTCCAGCGCAGCCTGCGCCTGGGAGCGGAAAGCAGCCCGCAGGCCAGCTCTCGCTGGCAAACCTTGCTATCACCGATGGGCAGGTGGCGATCACGGACCAGCAAAAACACCAGTCGCGCGCGGTGTATGACCACATTGATCTGAACGTGAGCGACTACGCCCCGGACAAGCAATTCAACCTGAAAGCCGCGGCCCACCTGCCCGGCTCCGGCAAACAGGCAATCTTCCTTCAGGGCAAAGGCGGCCCGATCAAGCAGGCCGACATGCTGAACACGCCCTTCTCCGGGACCTTGAAGCTCGATCAGGTGGCACTTTCTTCCGTGGAGGCGTTTCTCAATTCACAGGCACTGAAAGGAATTGAGACCGTTATCTCCGGGGAAACTTCCGTCAATAACTCCGGCGGCAAGCTCACCGCGGGCGGCAACCTGAAGCTCGACAATCCGAAGATCCACAACGTGGATGTGGGGTATCCAATCACTCTGGACTACGACATGACGGACGACCTCACCAGCGACGTAATCCAGATCAGAAAAGGAAACCTCAAGCTGGGCGCCACGCCGGTGACGGTTGCCGGCACGCTCAACACCAAGCCGACTCCGGCGCAGCTTGATCTGAAGCTCACCGCCTCGAATGCCTCCATCGAAGAGGCGGCACGGCTGGCGTCGGCCTTTGGAGTTGCGTTCGGGCAAGGCATGGACGTGAAGGGCACGCTGAACGCGAACATCCAGGCGCGCGGTGCATCAGACAAGCCGGCGATGAA
>JBAIYI010000078.1:0-3443 GCA_037915955.1 Terriglobales bacterium | reverse complement strand
GGCCACAAGCTCTATGCTCCAACAGGAATCGGTTTCCTCTACGGCAAAGCCAAACTGCTGGAAGCCATGCCTCCGTGGCAGGGCGGCGGTGACATGATCGCCTCGGTCACTTTTGAAAAGACGGTGTACAACCGCATTCCGTATAAGTTCGAGGCCGGCACGCCGAACATTGCGGACACGGTCGGACTGGGAGCGGCGATCGAGTACCTGAACCGGCTCGGGATTGAGAACATCGAGCGGCACGAGAATGATCTGCTTGAGTATGCGACCGAACAGGTAAGCAAGATCCCCGGTGTCTCAATTATCGGCACGGCGCGCGAGAAGGCTGGCGTGCTTTCGTTTGTGATCGAAGATATTCACCCGCATGACATCGGCACGATCCTGGACAGCGAAGGCGTGGCAGTGCGCACCGGACACCACTGCGCGCAGCCGGTGATGATTCGTTTCGGTATTCCGGCGACGGCGCGCGCCTCGTTTGCGCTTTACAACACGCGTGAAGATGTGGACGCGCTGGTTCGGGGAATCCGCAAGGTCAAAGAGGTGATGGGCTGATGCAGGAGCTGCGCGAACTAGACCAGGAGCTGATCCTGGAGCACAGCAAGAAGCCGAAAAACTTCGGTGAGCTGCCCACGGCCAACCATAAAGCGGAAGGCTACAACCCGCTCTGCGGCGACCATTACACGATTTTCGTGAACGTGCAGGGCGATTCGATCAGCGAGATCAGCTTTCACGGTGCAGGCTGCGCAATTTCCAAGGCTTCGGCCTCGTTGATGACGCAGAGCCTGAAAGGGAAGTCAACGGCCGATGCGGAAGCGCTGTTTACGCGGTTTCATGATCTGGTGACCGGACATGGCGGCGATCCGGAGTCGCTGGGGAAGCTGGCGGTGTTTGCCGGCGTATCTGAGTTTCCGCTGCGGGTAAAGTGCGCCACCCTGGCATGGCATGCCTTGCGGGCGGCGCTGCGCGGAGAGCAGGAGGCGGTGAGCACAGAATGAAGCAGGAACGGAGGACACATTGAGGCCAGGCGAAGCGCAGGTTGTCACGCGTGATTGTGACGCCACGCAGATTCCCAGCGGAATCCCGTATCGTATTGCCGCCGGTACCAGTGTGCGCCTGATGCAGGCGCTGGGCGGCAGCTACACGGTGATGACCGACCACGGCTACATGGTCCGTATTGATGCCAAGGACGCCGACGCTCTGGGGCTGACCACCGAAGCTCAGCCGGACGCGGCGAACCAGGAGTTCAGTGACAAGCTGGTATGGGACCTGCTGCGCACGGTTTACGATCCGGAGATTCCCGTCAACGTGGTGGATCTCGGACTAATCTACGATTGCCAGATCACGCCGACGGAAGACAACGGCCATGAGATCGCGATCAAGATGACCATGACCGCTCCTGGTTGCGGCATGGCTGACGTGCTGAAGACGGACATTCAGCGCCGCCTTGCCGGTCTGCCTTCTGTGAAAGGCGTGAACGTTGACGTAGTGTTTGATCCGCCATGGAGTCCGATGCGCATGACCGAAGGCGCGCGGCTCCAACTCGGGCTGGATCTTGATCCGCAGTCTTTCCCCATGTACGGCCGCTAAAAGCCCGGTTGAGTGAACCTCATTTTTGCAAATCGCAGCCATAGCGCCGGACTCTGCGATTTATTAGATTTTCTGAGAATTTCTGCCCACTTTTCGGACATCGAAATCCAGTCGTAATCTCCTAAGCTAAAGATTTTCAGCAGGTTAGCAGCTCACCACCGGAATATGCAAAAAATTGCTTTGTTCATCCATATGCTTGTTATATGCTCCCGGCGAGCAAAGGTGCGAAGAGCTCAGCCATGCAGCACAAATTGCGCAAAATCGTCCTCCTGTTGATCCTGTTGATGGCGGTCTGTTCACCGTTCATGCAGCTGGATAGCTGGGACATGTTCCCGATCCGGACGGACGATATAGAGCTTGTGCTGATCTTGAATCTCTCGATGATCGGCATGTTCTTCGCGCTTGCGGGATTGATCACCCTGTTTCCTGCGCTGTTCCGGGCCGGGATGTTCCCCCCGCTTACGGAACTTAGGCGTATCACCACGAGTGATCGTGTGATTGAGTCCGCTCCCGTACTGCTCTCCCCACCTCTAAGAATCTGATCCGGCTTCCATTCCCGAAGTGTGTCTGTTTTCCTGCGAGCTAGAAGAGCGCAGCGAACAGCCACAACTTGGTCCAAAAGCTTGCGCCGTGCGCACAAGGACCATGTCGTCTGGCCCCTAACTGAAAGAGGAATGGAACCATGAAGTCCACGGAAGCTATCAGCACCGTAGCAGCGCTGCCCATTGCCGTAGTCGCGCCTGTAATACAGATTGAACCCACGCATCCCTGCTGTGCGCGATGCAAAGCAGAGATCGCTCCGGACGTGAGTGAGGACACGCGCCTGGTTGAAGCCTGCCTGAAGGGTGACCAACAGGCGTGGGAGACGCTGATTGATAAATACAAACGCCTGATCTACTCGATACCGTTCAAGTACGGCGCCAGCCCGGAAGACGCTTCTGACGTGTTTCAGGCTGTCTGCATCGAGGTATTTAACAGCCTGGGACAGCTCAAGAGTATTGAATCACTGCGCTCATGGCTGATCACGGTGGCGGTGCGGCAATCGTATCGCTGGAAGAAAAAGCAGTCACGCCACGTTGAACTCGATGCCATGGAGCCGGACGCCGCCGAAGGGCTGGCAACAACGCCGGAAAAGATTCAGAACCTGCATCAGGAGCAGATTGTTCGCGAGGTTGTGGAAAAGCTTCCGCCTCGTTGTGGCGAGCTGGTGAAGATGCTGTTCTTCGAGCAGCCTCCTTTGCCTTACACGGAAGTGGCGCGACGTCTTGGGCTGGCGACAGGGTCTATCGGATTTGTGCGTGGCCGCTGCCTGGAGCGCCTGCGGAAGATGCTGGTGGAAGCCGGGTTCCATGTGCCGGAACGCGCCGAACAGATTTTTTGAGGACCAGTTGATCGGATGTGCCGTTTTCGCCGGCGCTCGCCGGCGAAGCGGCGATCTGGATGGGACCGCCGAGAGACTAAACCTGAGAAGGAAGCTTGGAAATGTACGCCAGGTCCATGCGATAGGAATCGATGGGATCCACCTGCACGGGTTGCTGATGGAACAGGCGCGTCCGCGAGGCTCGCTGCGCCATGGCGGAGATCCGAGTCCGGAGTTCTTCCAACTGGAAGGGCGTGGTCAGCAGGTCGTCGGCGCCCACGCGATACGCATCGCTCAGGAGCTTTTTCGAGCTGCGCTTGGCAAGCAGGAGCACGTGCGGATGGTGCTTTACATCCGTGGAGTGCAGCCACTGGCAAACTTCAATCCCGTTCATTCCCGGCAGTTCGCATTTCAGGATGCAGAAGTCGATCGCGCGCGTGTAGATCATGCTGCAGGCCTGCTCGCCGCTTTCCGCGATGATCACATCGCAGCCCCA
>JBAIYI010000360.1:0-1771 GCA_037915955.1 Terriglobales bacterium | reverse complement strand
GGTGGGCTTCAGTTTGTCGATGTCGTCCCAGAAGAGATGGTACGGTGCGCATGAATGCGCCGCTGCGATTACCGGCGAGACGAATTCGCTGTCCAGCTCTGTCCTCTTCAGTTCTTTGATGAGTTCTCTCGTGGTCCGCACGTGGCAGCGAGTCTTGCCGGCTACCGCCATCTGACGGTACTGCGCGTAGAACAGGTGAGTCTTGCCGCTTCCGTAGTGGCCGGTCATGTACCAGCTCCCCTCGGGAAGGCCCCTCATCAACGCTGCGGCCCGCTCCTGCTGCGCGTTCCGCGCCTGATAGGATTCGAAGGTGGCCTCTCGAAAGAGCGCCGGAATCGCAGCCAGCCGCTCCGCAGCAAAGCCGGCCCTCACGCACTCGCACCGGCGAAGTCCCGAAGACTCCTCCTCTTCAGCGCGCCGCCATCCCGTTCCGCCGCACAGTGAACACAGGTGCTCACTGGCGGGGGACGTAGATCGGATCGCCTCGGGACGTATGCTCATTTCCCCCTCCACGGTTCGGGCCCGTGGTGGCCCCGTCGTACTTCCCTTCGAGCACCGCGTAAACGTGCACCTGATTGGCAACAAACCAGTCGAAGCTCGCCCGCCAGCCGCGCGCCCCTTCCCCGCGAAGGAAGGGTGTTGACTGAGCTTTTTGGACTGCCGCCTCAAAATCCGCGAGGTATTGTTCAAGGCATGGTCACCCCCGAGGAGAGCCGTGGGTTTCCAATGGTCTGTCTCTCTGTAAACTGCATCATGCGGCATTCGACGCGCAGATTCTGGGGGTCAGACCTGACCTCATCGTCGAGATCCGAAAAGACATTTTGGAGGAATCCGACGGCCCGCTATTGGTTCACGGCCTCAAGGAGTGCCACAATCGCAAACTCATCGTTCTCCCTCACGCAGCCCGCCTCCGGCCTCGGGCCGAGTTCCTTGAAGAGCGCTATGAGCTTTTCAAAAAGGCTGGATAGTGCACGATATGCGATTGATTCTGTTTGACTGTTGCATTACTGCTTGGCTTGATTGGAAGAATTGATGAGGAGATTTTACGTTTAGTGAAATTCTCGGCCACTAGCCATAGCTAGGTTTTCGGTCCCAAGGGGTTCAGTCCTCACCGGTGAGTAGGAATCCGAAGTAACTAACTGGGCATCAGGGTCAGCGGAGGTGATCAAACGACGGTAACTGACAGAGCCCTCCTCCAAATTCGACAAGCAATCGAGTCAACATTAGAGAACGTGCCTATAAGAAATCATGATGTCCGCTGTCTCGTGAGCTTTCGGCAGGCGTGCGTGAGTGCAAAGGCGCGTGGTTCGGCCGAGGGTCTCGCGGATTTCTGCTTCTGCGCAGTCGAGATAACCGCGGCCATGCTGGGTTGAGTTGCTGATCAGCTCTGGCTTCTCGCCAAGCCGGTCATGTATCCAAAGGTCGACCTTGATCTGCTTTTTTGGTTGTAGAATGGCGGCGAGCCGGAATTGAGCTTACCGTTGCGGCCAAATCGGCAGAGGCGCAGGGTCCGGGCTGTAAGGAGCCGGAAATGGAAGCGCTGCCACTCCTGCTCAATAAAGGGAGGTTGGATGGACATGGAAGAGAGACACATGTTAGAGAACCACATGATCCAGCAGAAGGGCTTCAAAAACATTTCTGCCTTGGGACAGGTTGCGGGATTCCAGGTAAGGGTCAGGATTGTCGCCTACAAAGGCATGTGGGCATACGTAATCGGAGGCGCCGAGGTCAGTGTTGACGGGGAAGCCTTCCCGCGCAACCAGATAACGTG
>JBAIYI010000314.1:0-9851 GCA_037915955.1 Terriglobales bacterium | reverse complement strand
GAAGCCCATGCAATAACTGCCGATGCTGTTGAGTCCAACATCGGCATTGCTGACCAGCGGTGTGACAGTACCCACGCCGGTGACCTTGACCAGTCCCACAAGGTTTCCAGGCTTGGTTATGCCCTGGAAGACAGTTGCATTCGCAGTGGGTCCGCTCACCCACGGTCGCCCGCTAAGCGACTGTGAAATGCTGGTGACTGCGCTCCATGACGATCCGGTGTTGGTGCTGATATTCAACTGGTTCGCCGGCGGGCTCGGCTGGTTGAACTGAACGTAGTTAGCCGGCCCGAGCAGGAACGGGTTGCCGGTTACGGTACCTGCCGGATCGGGCCAGTTCGCAAAGCCGGAGAAGTGCGCGGCTGTATCAAAGTTGCTGCAGCCGGCGCAAGCCACTCCGGTAACGGTCTGTCCGGCATCGTTGGCGCTGCTGTGCGGCACCTGGAAGAAGAAACCTTCGCAGCAGATTTCGGCCGGCCACGTTGCGCCGTCATCGCCGGAGGCCCAGATGTCGTTATCCTGCGTGCCCATATAAAGGTCGGTGTGATCAGGATGCACCTGTCCATCGACTTCATAGAGTTGCAGTGCGTTGTAGCCGCCGTTCCCGGCGCCCGTCATGGTGAAGTTGGCGCCGCAGTCACTGGTCTTGTGGACTCCGCCATCAGACACGATGAATTGCGCGCAGTTTGAACCGAACGGGGCGAACGCCATGCCGTTATGGTCGGCATGATCGACGTTGACGTTTGGCGACGTCGGAAGCGCTGTTGTGCAGCGCAGGCCCGGACCGCCAAACCCGGTGCACGTTGTGCGGCGGGTATCAAGGCCGCCGCTGAAGTAGATATCAAAGTGGTGGGTTATGCCGTCCGTTGAAGGATGCAGAGCCACCCATGGTGGCCGGCTCTGGCACGCCTGCCCGATCTGGGTCCAGGTGACGCCGCCGTCGTCTGATTCGGAAAGAAGCTGGAATCGCACTGCGTTGGTGCTGCTGCAGGCGTTCGGCGCCGCAACCACCGGTCCCACATTGATCGCAAAAAGCACGCTGCTTTCAAACGGTGACGCAACAATGCCGTGCACCGCGACGCCGGAGCAGGTCTGGAACCCGGCAGGACCGATAGGATTTGCCGCGCCAAAAGTTCCGCCGTTGTCGGTGGAGCGATGATGGCCGTCGTCACTGCAGGTATCCACAATACCGCCGGTTGAAGTTGCGATGGACCAGGTGCGCGACAGTCCAACATGCGTCCATGTGGCACCCTGATCATGACTCACCGCAACGCCGCAATCGGTACCGACATAAACGTCGGTGCCTTCCGACACAAAGGCGATACCCCAGGTATTCGCGCGGGAAGAGCACGGGGGTTCAGCTGTGGCCGGCTTTTGCCAGGTGACGCCGCCGTCAGTACTGCGCCAGATTCCGCCGCCGTTGGTCGTGCGGCTATCCGCCCAGGAAGTTGCAATTACGATCGCCGAATTGCCGGGCGCAAACTTTACGTCAGACATGCGGAACGGCGGCAGCGAATCAATGTGCGACCAGGTTGCGCCCGTGTCGTTCGTTATGAATAACCCGCCGCTTTCGCTCGCAGCAATTGCGACCGCGGTATTGAGAGGGCTCACGGCCACCGCCACCGTTCGGCCGCCCCACTTCACATTGGGCTGGAACTGCGTGACCGAAATGGCGGCTCTGGGAATGGGAGTGCCGGAAGTGATCGGGTTCGGGTTTGAAGTTGTACCCAGGGAAGCATTGCTTCCGCAGCCGGATACGGCAACCAGGAGCGCCAGCAACAATAGGCCAAGAGCTATTGCGGAAAGGCGGTTGGAGAACAGGTTACAACTCGACAGCAGAGGGACACTGCTGAGTGACCGTGGCAACAACGGGGCAGGCTTCATCACGGTTCCTCCGTCAAAATAAGTCTTGTGGGGCCCGGGGGAGAAGTGGTTCTGAGCGGCCATCAGAACCGCAAGGGGCACCTTTCAACACAACTCCATGGCGGGAAGCTGTCCTCGAACGGGAGCGTAGCTAGATGCGCAGACCGTCCTTTAACAGTGAGAGCAGCATAGGACCGTCATTGGGGATGTAGTCTTCCAGACGAAGTGCAGACACTCTGAATTCTGCTCCCAACGGGGGCCCTGTTCAAGGAAAAAAGCCGGGAAATTGGACCTTCCGGCGGTAACGACCTCCGTTACCTTGCCCTGGCGCCTGGGAATGTCCTGGTGGGACCAAAATTTAATGAATTCGGCGGTAAATGCTTCTGCGCAAACCAGATACAGCCTCTCCGGGGATCGAGGCGCTGCTAACCGAAGAGGCTGCGATCTCTGGTTCCGCCGTTTGCCCTACCGCCTATAGGACGCGGCGAACTAGTTCTGTGGGATGAATGACTGGCAGGAGACGTTCGGGTGCCAGTTCACGAACGCGCCGTTCGGATTTTCCTTCCATGCCCAGACATGCAGCGTGTAAAACGCGGGAAGCGCGAATCGGTTGGGAAAATCGAAGCGATGAAAGAGCTGGCCCATGAGCTGTGGCGGATCCTGCGGATGGAGCGCGTCCCATTGATCGGCAAAGACAATGAAGTCTGCGCCGGTCAGGTGCAGCGTGCCGTCAGGGCCGGCCTCGTAGATGACGATCTGCGGCCGATCGGCATAGAACTTGCCGGTTGCATTGACTTCGTTCAGGCGAGCGCCGTTCAGGTAGTGGAGTCCCATGGCGCCCTGATCAGGGCCGCTCACGCAGCCGAACACGAGCGAGAAACCTTCTTTTTGCGCCACCGTCACGTCTTTGAAGCGCTCGGTGGCGTCGCGGACAACCTGAAGCAGGTTCGCCGACTGGCTGCTCTGGGCTGCCGCTGGAGTAGCGATCATGGTGGCATGCGAGTGTTGCTGGGATGGCGTGCTTTGCGCCAGGGCAAGTGTTCCGGCAAGGGCAAAAATTCCCAGCCAAGTGAATCGAGTTGACATCAACTTCATTTCCTCTCCGTCTCTCAAAATTGATTTATCCGGACAGAACCAAGTACACCTCTCAGCCATTCTTTTGTTGCGTTGGTCACGCCGCTCCCTCTAAACGGTGTTCCCGAATGGCTGAAAGGCTTTGTTTGTCCGCTTTGACCAAAGTTAAGGTCAGATCAGGAAGGGAGTCCTTGATGCGTTCTGAAATTTAGCTTACTTATTTCTTACCTCGGATGGTGGACCGATAAAGCAGTGTTTGTTGAACTCGTCTTTTTTCAGAAATTCCAGCAGACCCTCAGCATCACTGCGCGACGATGCCCGATAAAGGATCTGATTACTCCCCTCGGTAGCGGGACGGTAGACAATGTGCTCCGGATCGTGCGTGCGGCTATCAATGTAAATAGGACGCGTGACTTGAATTGAGCTCGGCAGTTCCACCAGGTCCGGCAGCACAGCCCAATCTCCCGATGAATCGCTCCCGTAACTAGTAAAGACAAAGATGCGCTCGTAAAAAGGCACTTTCTCCATCTCGATCACCGCCGGCCTGCTCCTAATCATCGCGAACCACTGAAATGCAGGTCCCGGAAGCATAGGGTTCGTTTCATAATGTGGAGAAATTGGAATCTGAAGCTTCAGAGCCGCCCGATCCGCCGGGAATTCGATGCAGTGAGGCGGCGATCCGTGGACTTTGAAGTTTTCCGCAATGGCCTGCTCAAGCGTAAACCATTTCATGCGCGCCTGTCTTTGTTCAGAACAACATGCATTGCGTTTTCCCCAAATGTGGTGCTCACAGGCGCGAAGCCGAGCTGATGAAGATTGATTCCGGCAAACAGATTCTCGCCTTCGCCCAACACGACCGGGGTGAACGCCAGGTGCATTTCGTCGATATGGCCGGCGAGGAGGTACTGGCGAACGGTAGAGACGCCTCCTCCGATTCTCACGTCCTTGTCACCGGCAGCTTTTTTCGCCTGCGCCAAAGCAGATTCAATTCCATCGGTCACGAAATAAAAGGTGGTGCCACCTTTCATCTCGAGCGGAGGCCGCGCGTGATGCGTGAGTACGAAGACCGGGGTGTGATACGGAGGCTCATCGCCCCACCAGCCTTTCCAGGAGTCATCGGGCCATGGTCCGCGCACCGACCCAAACATGTTGCGCCCGAGGATCCAAGCACCCATGTTCTCCATGGCCCGAACCGCGAAGCCGTTGTCCACGCCGGCGGAGCCGCCTGGCTGGCCCTGCATCTTGTGGAAAACTTCAGTTTCAAAAAACCACCTGGGCAGCTCAACGCCGCGCACGCCAAGCGGATTTTCAAGGTCCTGGCGAACGCCGGCCCCGAAGCCATCGAGCGAAACGAAGAATGCAGCGACTCTTACCCTTGGCATTGTGCTCGGTCCTCAAAACCAATCTAACAAAATGGGATTAACTACGACCCGAGCAGCTGCAGTATTTTCTCCCAGGGAAACAGCGGAACGTGTTCTGCCGCGGCCTGCTGCGGCAGCCAGCCTTCTCTGCGCACCGCGCGCAATACTTCTTTGGCGTACTGGCTCGGTTCAGTGATTGATTGGATGTAATCGGATGACCAGAGGAAGTGGTCGGCGGGAATGTAACCCATGAGAACGGTTTCACTGCCAATGCCGTCAATGGGCGCGAGTTCGAGTTTGCCGGCAGCAAATGCGGTCTTGCTACTCACGGCAACAAAGTGGAACTTTGCCGATTTGCGGTTCTTCTCCAGGGTATCCGCGTTCAGGGTCCAACCGCGATCGACGACTGATTGAAGGAACGCGCGCGCAGCCGGATGCGCAATGACCGTGGCGCCCTGCGCCACCCAGTAACGCACGCCCGCAACATGAGGCCACGCCAGATCGGTAACAACGACATTGATCTTGTGATTGCCGGGAAAGAGCTTTGCAATCTCGGCGGCATCCTGCCGGGCACGCTCATCGCCTTGCGTGGCATCGAAGATGAAAATTTCGTTGTTGGCCAGCGTGACAGCCTCAGTGAATCCGCGATTGCTGAGCAGATACGTGTTCGCCGTGACCTGTAAAACTCTGGGCGCGGTGGGGCGCAAAAACAACGGCCAGGCCTCCGCGGGTTCGTTCACGCCGGGCATCTGCAGCTTCAAATCAGCGGCATCGGCCACCAGGTTCCCCTCACCCACAGTTGCTGAAAGTTCAACTTCGCCATCGGCAAGGCGGAACGCGGCAGCATTCACCAGGAGCTCACCCTGCATTTGCCACAGGCCAAAAACATATTCAATGTGGCGCTGTCCCCAGAGGTAATGCGGCTCGTTGTAGTCGAGCTTCACCGGCAGGCCTGATTTGGGATCGAGGAACAGCCGCTGCTCGCCTTCGTTGGTTTCACGCGCCAGCACCAGACGTGGGTAGTCGCGATAGTTCTCCCGTCCAATGACTCGCACCCTGGAACTGTGCATCCAGTCATAGAGCACGGCCCAGGCGTTCAGGTTGCGGAACTTGAGCTCAGAGCGCGGGATGGCTGTGGCCCGGCCCCGGGTGATCATGGCGCCGCTCTGGTCCGCATAGACGGCCGAACTCCTGGGCATGGGGAACCCGGGGTAGACCGGCTGCGAATCCATGCGGAGTACGCCGCTGCGCGGTGAGAACCATGCCTCGCCTGCCGCCATTATGTCAATGTACGGCGGATACGTGCGTTCTGATTGATAGTTCTGAAGATCAGAAAAGGTGAGCTGATAATGAAGCACACGGTCGCCTGCCTGTGCATAGCCCATGGCTGTGGCCGCCCGCTGGAGCAGAACCTGAGACGATTCATCCTGCGCTGCCGCAGGAAAGGACAAGGAGCACACCAGCAGACAGACGATTGCAATTACCGGAAGCTTACGTGACATGGAGCGTTAGACGTGCGCGGAGCGTGCTGGTGATCTGGGGGAGACGGCGCATCGCGTGACTCGTAGGCGCGAAGCCCGGGAGTACACAAGCGGGAAACTCGTACTGTCCCGGGCCCTCGCGATTTGTGCAGGCTACGGCAGCGCGGCCTTTTGACCTGCGCCGCTCATCCGTCGTTCACTCTGCCGCTCTTCAGCGAGGCAATGGGCCAGCCTCTGCTGCAGGGCGTTCACAGAGTCGAACAGCGAGTCCATGCCGTAATTGCGCTCGGTAATGACGCGCCGTTCGATATCCCCGCACAAATTTCTTACCATCTGGTCCACTCTGCGCAAACGCTCCGCAGAGAGAAAAGCAAGCACGTGGTCTGGCTCCTCTTTAATGCGCCGCGCATTGATCAATTCACTTACGCTCCAGACCGTAAGCCGCAGGTTGTCGATGGACTGGCGGAACTCATTCAGTAGGACCATGTCAGGCGCCTCCTCTGACTGCAGCCGCTTATCCACCTGTTTCAGGGCATCGCATACATGCTTGAGTTCTCGAGAGAGACTTTCCGGGGCACTCATTTCACAGATCTCCACTTGGGGTTGGTGATTGTCTGCTTGTAAGGCGCGCAATTACACGCGCGAATTTTCAGCGCGGGCCGGAACCAGCATCATGCATGGCACACACGCCTTGTTCCCCGACAGTGTTGAAAAGTCTGTGGTGGTGTCTCCGGAAGGAGCGCACAAGGGATTGGCAGATCGCCCTCGCGCACAGGGAAGGAACTGGCAAACTTATCCGTCATCGGTACTCCAGATACATCGTTGAGCGACAATATATCTGAAAACTTTAAGATAAGGGAGTTCTAAATTTGCTTTACCAAGTGACCGAAGTAATGTTGGTGGGGCAGGTTCCCGGGCAAGGCCCCGTGCATTCCAAAGAAGTTCGCCGGAAAATTTCACGGATTGGAGAAAAGATACACAGGCCCCGAAGGCAGCCCTTCGCTTACGCAAGAGCGATTTACCGCACAGTGGGCTCAGCCTGGTTTTGCCGGTCGTCCGCGGGGAGAACATTCCTGCCCACCGATCCGACTCCGATTTCCATGACTGTGTTTCTGGGGAAGACCACTTCCTGCCCACGGGCAATAAAGTGTTGCCACACAGAACGGCTGGCCCCGTAAGCGCCCATGGCCATACCCAGAGGCTGGGACTTGACCGTCATGCCCAAAATCATTCCCACGAGCCGGAAGGCCGCCGCGCCTCCGCCAACGCCATTTTGCGATTGCGCCACTTCACGGGGATCGTGGTCCTGATGAAGTGAAGTCATCGCCAGAGAAAGAGAGATGGCGGTAGAAAGGTATCTGGATTTGGGGGCGGCAGCCTCTGCGCCGCCTTCAGAGTCGAGCGTGACGTGGCCGTCTTTGCCTGCCTGCACGCCTTCCAGGCTGGCTTCAATGCGTTGCGCAAAGCCTGCGGGCGGAGTGATTTCTCGGAATGCAATGCGGAGTTGTCCGCTGTGATGCATGTGCCGTGCCGGACGTGCCTGCAACACCGTCCCTTTCAACAAGCTGCCCTGGGGCAGGATAAGCCGGTCGCCATCAAACAGCGGTTGCGAGAGCACTGCATCCACTTCTGCGCCGCGCTGTGTGGTTGCCGAATCCAGCGGCGTAATGAGCAGCGCGTGAAGCAGGCTATTCGCCGGAATGGCTGCGCCAATGGAGCTGCGCATTTGCGGCGTTACCGTTTCCGTCCCGAAGTCAAGGGGCACCAGCAGTTCAGCCGAGTAAAGCGTGCCTGCCTCAATGTATTGCGGGCGGACCGGCAGCTGGCCCAGGGCATACCGCTCCAGCCGATGTAACTTCCCCGGCTCGCTGATCTGCTTCATGGCCTGGTTCCACTGCTCGCGGGCCTGGCGTTTGGCTTCCTCCATTTTTTGAGACGCAGCGCTCACGGCGGCATTCTTTTTCTTTGTTTCTTTGGTACTCACCAACTGCATCACTTTTCCCGATCCTGCCGCCACCGCGGCGTGAAACGGAATGTGGCGTCCATCAGCCAGCACCAGTTCGTCGAAGTCCACCTCAACTTTGCGCGCAGGCGTGAAGTCGCCATTGAGGGCGCCAAAGAAGCGCTTCTCGCGCCCGAGCGTCGCGATGGCCGCGATGTGACCATCCACCTCCGTCCCCACGGGCAGCACGAGCTTGTCAAAGGCATAGACGGGCTGCACTAGATGTCCGCGAATCGGCTGGCCCGCCTTCCGGACGCGTATTTCCTGGTCGACGGCGATTTGCAGGGGCGTGTCTGGGGCGACAGCCAGTGGGATGGTCTGCGCAGGCTCCGGAGTTTCTGGAACTGTGGTCGAGGGAGCTTTGGCCGAAGCTGCCGGCTCTGCCGGTCGCACCTTAAGCGTTGGAGCTGGATCCTTGTCCTGGGCGGTGGCAATCGAGCTGCACGCAATCAGGCTTAAAGAGAGGAAGAGAAAACGCCGTGACCACATTGGCTGAACTCCTGGGCAACACTCGCCCTTGGAGCTCTTCAACTGGGGGGAAATGGGGCAGCAAAGAAGCCCTGCGGCCTGTTTGTTTATGCCTGATTGTCGCCAGTAAAGTACTGCGAGAGTGCCGCGCCCGATCCGATCGAGGAACTGGCGCCGTGAGCATCACTATATGCGCGCAGAATTAAGGCTTCAACGGCTTTACAAAGAGTTTACAGCGCCAATTAGCGCTGCCCAGATCAGTCCCGCGCCAGTACGTAGATCGTCCAGGGCGCCATCTTGGTTTCACTCACCCAGGGATAGGGCTCATCCCCTGTGGCGAGCGGACTATACATTGCAACCACTTTCAGCCCAGCCTGCGCGTACACTTCGCGATAAGACTCGTCAGTGAACAGAATGTCTTCCGTGGGACGGCGGTCTTCGAATTCTGTGATGATGATCTTTACCAGATCGCCGGAGCGCGCCAGCCGGTTTTCGGGGAAGTCGGCCGTGGAGAACGATGCCCATTCGTTGACGTAGATCTCCGGCGCGGAAACTACGCTCACCAGTTTGCCCGAGTTATTCAGCAGGCTGCCCAGACTGCGGAAGAGATTTGCCTTGGTGTCTTCGCCGGGGATGTTGTCGAAGGTAAAAAGCGAGATCACCAGATCGAAAGACCCCGTCTCAATCGCGCTGAAATCACCGTTGGCGATGAGCCTGTAGTCGCCCTCGGGATCAAGCCGGCGGGCGTGGGCAATCATCTGCGGCGCAATGTCAACGCTGGTCACCTGAAATCCGAGCTGGCGGATAAAACGAGTTGACCGCCCGGTGCCGCAGCCGAAGTCGAGCGCGCGGCTGCCGTGCACGCGCCCAGTGACGTGCTTTCCAACGATCTGGGGCAGGTCACGATACGCCAGGTAATACGTGTTGGCGAACTCCAGCCGCGCATATTCTTCCGCGCGGGTTTTGTCAGCATATGAGTTGGTGAAGGGCATGGGCGGAGTAGTCCTTGATTTGAGGATACTCCAGAGCATGCGTGAACGCGGGCTTGCGAGATTCTAATCCCGGGCTGAACGAGAATGGCTACCTGCAAAGGTCGCTCGACATAATAATGGAGCGATTGTACGGGACGCAGCGAGACTTCGGCGCATCCGGGAAAGGAAAAGCCCTGCTCGCTGGAGCAGGGCTGCTGGTTGATTCTGTTTCCGCCTAACGCGGTGGCCGCTGCGAGGGGTTGCTGGTGCTGCTGGGAGGCGTGGTGCTGGTTGGCGGCGTGGTACTGCTGGGTGAAGCTGTGCTGCCCGGTGAGGTGGTGCTGCTGGGCGAGCTCGTGGTTCCTGAACTGCTGCTGGGAGAACTTGAGCTGCCCGAAGACGACGAGGGCGACTGGCCCTGGCGCATCTGCTGCTCCTGAATCATCGCGTCGAGCTTCTTCTTCTGAGTGCCGTCGAGGATACCGCGGGCCTTGGTGATGGTGGCTTCGCGCAGCGTGCGGATCTTCTGAATCTTGTCATCGCGCGACATGGACTGATCATTCACGATCGTCATGGCCTGCTGGTGCTGGTCGTCGAGGATGTTGTGCATCTTGGACTGCTGGTCCTGGTTCAG
>JBAIYI010000734.1:0-3248 GCA_037915955.1 Terriglobales bacterium | reverse complement strand
ATCTGTGAGAGTCTGCCACTAAGGAATGATTGTATGCATCGGGGATGCTTCTAAGCGGAAACCGCCTCCCGCCCGCCAATCTGCCGCAGTCCACCCGAGGGCGCGAACTTCTCCGGATGAATCGCCGCGCACAGCGCTTTCAGTCCGTCCAGCAGGGTGCTGGCTGGAGTGTTGAGGAATTCGTCATTAATGCAATAGACGCGTCCGCGCTGCACAGCCTTGGTTTGCCCCCAGCCTTTGCGGGCAGCCACTTTTTCCAGCGGCACGCGATCGCCCGCGCCGCACCAGGCTGCGATGATCACATCAGGGTTCGCGGCAGCAGCCTCTTCTTCCGTGACTTGGCGTCCCGGCTCTCCCAGGAACCTGCCCCCTGCGGCTTCCACCAGCTCTGCCACCCATCTCTGCGAGAGGATCAGCGGCTTGCCCCACTCCTCGCAATAGACGAGCGGCCGGTCCAGGCTCTGCGTACGCCGCCGGATGGCCTCAATCGCCAGCTCGATCCGGCCCACTAGCGCCAGTCCGCGATGCTCCGCGCCCATGATGCGTGAGATGTGCAGCATGTCATGAAAAACGTCCGCCAGAGACCGGGGCGAGAGACACAGACAGGGAACCCCGGCCTTCATGATTTCCGCCAGCGATTCCATGCGGTAGGGAACCGAGGCGATCACCAGGTCAGGTTTCGCGGAAAGAATCTGCTGGACGTCCGCCGACCACGAATCTTCCACCGCGGGAACGCCTCTTTCCTTCAATTCCGGGCAGAGATCAAGGCAGTATTTGGTACAGGCGGCCAGATGCTGAAGCAGGCCGAGATCGCGCAAAGTGACCGTGATGCTGGGCTGCAGGGAAACGACTCGCTGCACAATGCGGATTTCTGGCATGATGAAATTATAAGTCGGCGCGTGGACGGGCTGCAGGAGTGACTGCCGACACATCAGGCTCGAGAACTTATGTCCTACTCATCTCAGGTGCTCGACCACTTCGAACATCCCCGCAATGCCGGCGAACTCGCCGGAGCGGACGCCGAGGCCCGTCTTGAACACCCGGTCTGTGGTGACGTGATGCGGCTCGCTATCAAGCTCTGTGATGGCAAAATTGCCGAAAGTCGCTTTCAGACGCGCGGCTGCGTCGCCTCCATTGCGGCTGGTTCATGCCTGACCGAGATGATCCAGGGCAAGTCTCTCTCTGAAGCCGCTCAGATTCAGCGCGAGCAGCTGGTGGAAGCCCTGGGAGGGCTGGAAAATGCCTCCATGCACGCATCACATCTGGCCATTGACGTTCTACGGCAGGTACTCGGAAGCCTGAACGGACCGGCGCGGGATCACAGCTGAGGTGGCGCAAGTTGTCGGACATCCCATAAGTAATCTTTTGCATTCCGATTTGAATAATTTGGGGTTGAAACGCCACATTGCGGCGTTAAAATAGCTCCCCATTCCGCCGCCCAGGCGTCCAGAGGAGGACAAAATGCTGGCCTTTCTTGCCTTGATCATTTTCAGCATCACTCCCCTCGCCATGCCTGGCCCCGGCGTGAACGGCGTGAAGATCGTTACCCGGCAGGTCTCCGGCGGCCTCACCAACGTTCGCACCGAATACCTGACGGCTGACAAGCTCCGCAGCGAGTGGCAGTCGCAGGTCGGCGACAAGCCCGGGCCGGCAATGGCCAGCATCGTTCTGCGCGGCGAACGCGAACGTGTTTATGTTCTCGATCTCCAGGCCCACGAGTACGTCACCTATGAGCATGGCTCGCCCGCGATAAACACCCATACCATGCCGAGTTCGGGCGGCATCCTGCGCATTTTTGTAGAGTACGTCGACACCGGCGAGCGCAAAGTCATTTTCGGTCACATGGCCCACCACGTACTCACGCGCGAGAAACGCTACGTAACGCCAGGCGCTTGCTCGCAGCCCTCCGAGTCTGAAACGGACGGCTGGTACATTGAGCCCACCGTGATGCCGGACTGGCGGCAGAAGAAGAATGGGGTGGGCGTTGTGGTTGCTTCCGTGGTTTCAACCAGCCCCAGCAATCGCTGCCAGGACAAGACCGATCACGTTGAAGTGCACGTTACCGGCGCCGAGCCCGGCTTCCCGGTGAAAGTCGCCACCACGTTGAAAAGCGAGATTCCCGGCCGCGATGGCTCGCTCCGCCCCATTGAATCCACCTGGGGTTCAGAAGTTGTCGAACTCAAAGAAGGCCCACTCGACCCCGCCCTGTTTGACATTCCCGGCGACTTCAAGCTGGTCCCGGCGCTGCGCAACTGGGCCGTAGCCAGTATGCCGAAACGTGAGCTCACCGGCTGGGAGTGGTTCAAAGCCAAGGTCCAGGAAATTTTCCGCTAGACTCTTTCCCGCAACCTGTCCACTGTCAGTCCGCTATTTCCTTGTTGCTTCCGGCCAATAGATCCGCCAGCTTTTTTCGTGCGCAATTCTCTCGAGATCAGGATTGGGATTCACCGCAAAAGCATTGCGGGCGATCTCCAGCATGGCCAGGTCGTGGATGGAATTTCCGAAGCACGCATCCACTGCGCGGCCCAGGACTTCATGGATCGCCGTAGCCTTTCCCGGGCCGCTGGGAACGCGATGCAGTCGGTCGGTCGCCAGCCCTTCTTCGATGTGAACGCAGGCGCCAAGCACGCGCTCCGCCGGAATGCCGAACTGCTTCACTCCTTCGCGCACCACCCACACATTGGTGGATGACACGGCCCACAGCTCGCAGCCCTGTGCCCGAAGCTCCTGCGTAAGCTGCAACATCTCCGGGAAAATCCGATGCGCCACCACACTGCCGAAGAATTCACGCGAGACCTCCTCCAGCCGCACTTCCGGCAGCTTGTGATGGATCGTGACCATTTCGCCACACATGGTGGTCTCGTCCACGTTGCCGCGCTTGTAATCGTCATAGCGGGCCAGAGCCCAGTCCACCACGTGCTGCGGAAGCAGCCTCTGCTCCACTTCCCAGTAAAAGAAATCCGCGCCGGAATCGCCGCTCCACAGCGTGCCATCGCAGTCAAACACCGCAACAGCCGGCTTTAGCGCCAGCACCGAATCAAGGAATTGTTGAGCGGGAGCAGAAAGAGTGTTGGGAATCTTCAAGCCGTCATTCCTAAGCGCAGCTTTTCGAAGTCTTCTTCGGTATTTACGTTTACCGTGACCAGCGGATCGTCCACGGCTACGTACGTAATGTGGTCCTGGTTCGCATGCTCCACGTCACGGGCCGTGCTATTGGCGGGGGCTCGCAGGAAGGCCTCAATCATCTC
>JBAIYI010000600.1:0-14663 GCA_037915955.1 Terriglobales bacterium | reverse complement strand
CTCTACCTGATCTTTCAGGCGGCGGAACTCGCCTTCCTCCTGGTCGATCTGCTCGCGGACCTCGTCCAGGCTCTTGGTCACCTCCAGCACGTCCGGTACGCTGTGCGCGTTCTTCATGATCCCCAGAAACTGCTGCTCCTGCGCGCGCAGGTTGCGAAGGTGGGCTTCGCGGTCGTAGTACTGTTTGGAGACGTCTTCGGCGGAAACACTGTCTCTGTTCACGCGCATGGCCAGCTCGCGCAGTTTGGCCCTCACCGCGTCTAGCCGCGCGCTGGGAACCCGCAAGATAACTGTGGCCGAACTTTCCTGCAGCGTGGAAGCTTCAATGAAGCCTGATTCCGACTTGGCCAGTTCTTCAACCTTCTTCTGCGTGGCAGCGCAATCGGCCACGAGCAATTGCAGCTCGGCTTTGCGTACGATCTGCGGGCCTTCGGCGTGGACCTGTTCCGGAACCGTCAGCCCTGGCCTCAGACTCGTGAGGATTTCGTCACCGCCGCCTCCTCCTCCGCCACGGCCCCGGCTGTAGTAGTCGTACTCGGTCGTGGATTTGAGAGCCGCCCTCTCGTGAAAACCGAGGTGGGTGACCATGATAAAAGCCGCCAGTACACACACTCCGACACCCAGGCTCACACCTTTCCACAGATTGGAATTGCGCCACGGCAGAACTTCAGCAAACGAGCTCATGGATGGCCCTCTTTCTCTTTGAGGAGAACTGCTGCCACATAGAATGCGGCGGCGGGCGCTTTTTGCCAAGAAAAACCGATTTGCCGCAGATGGCGGGTGCCCAGGGTTCGGCAGCTCCCAAAGGGTGGTCAAGGCTCCGCTGCGAGTTCACTGTAAATTCTTGTTGTACGGCAAAGTCGTTCCTTCATATGATTCGCCACCATGGAAACTCCAGACGTGGAACAGCAATGGCGCGATCTGCGCGAGAATTATGGCCGCATGATGGAAGGCGAGTTGGCCGTTATCGCCGAAAGCGCTTATGAATTGACTGACATTGCGAGGGAGGCCCTGCAGTCCGTAATTTCCGAGAGAGGGCTCGACATCTCACTGAAAACGGTTCCCTCGGTTGTTTCTTCAGCCTTGCCCGAGCCGCCTGAGCCACCGGATGATTCCGAATTGATCAGCTTCGGGTGGGTCATCGATGGGGAAGAGCTCAACAAGCTAAAGGAAGAGCTCACAACCGTAGGTACCGCCTGTTACATCGGTCCCGACAAGGTGATGGAACCGGAAGATTACAAGGGCAGTTTCAGCGACGGCGTGAACGTGCGAATCCACAGGGCTGACTCTGACCGGACCATACCAGCGCTGATGCGGCTCCGGAGAGAAAGAGGAGAAAAACAGGAAGACGAACAGGAGGGACAGGAAGAGTTTGCGGTCCTTTGTCCCAAATGCCGGTCTGCTGACGTGGTCCTGGAAGGGCGCGACTCTGAAGTGCCTGACCCGCCTCCCAATGCAAAATTCAATTGGTCTTGCGATGCCTGTGGCCATCAATGGCAAGACGACGGCATTGAACAGCCGATTTAATTGCAGAGAGGCGGCTAATCTCTCTTCGCTAGACTGGAGCTTCGGTCACAATCGTAACTCAATTATCTGGGAGCGAAGCTCTACCTACTCATATCGCAGTGCCACCATGGGGTCCACGCGCATGGCGCGGCGGGCAGGCAGGTAGCAGGCCAGCAGCGCCACACTAATCAGGATGGCTCCGCTGAGCAGGAATGTGGCGGGATCGTAAGCTGGCACGCCGAAGAGCTGGGTCTTCAACAGCTGGGTCACCGCGAGAGCCGCAATTGCGCCTATGCCGAGCCCCACGGCTGCCAGCCACAGGCCTTCGCGCAGGACCATCTGCCTGAGAGAAGAAGGCGACGCGCCCAGGGTGACGCGCACGCCGAATTCTTTCGTGCGGCTGGCGACTGAATAAGACACGACTCCATACACTCCGGCTGCAGCCAAAAGCAGTGCGACGGCCCCGAACGCTGCCAGCAGCCAAGTGCGAAACTTCGGCTGAGCCACGGAGGTTTGCAGTGCGTCCGGTAACTTCTCCACGTCAGTAATGGGGAGGTTCTTGTCGATCCCATTAACGGCCTGGCGAATTCCGGCCACGATGGTTTCCGGCGGCAGCGCGCTCTTGATGACCAGCACATCACCCCAGAAGGGCGCCTGGGCAAAGGGGACATAGAACATGGGGCCGGGCTCCTGCGTCAGGGCAAAATCGCGCACATCCCCGACCACGCCGACCACTTCGCGCGTGATATCGGTATCCGGTGGGAAGCCGAAAACAACTTTTTTGCCAATTGGGTCTTCGTCTTTGAAGTAGCGCCGTGCGAACGTTTCGCTGATGATCGCGACGCGCGGTGACGAGGTGGAATCTTCAGCCGTGAAATTGCGCCCGCGCAGTAGCGGAATTCCCATCACGCCAAAGTATTTCTGGCTTACGGAGACATAGTTCGCAGTCTGCACCGAGCCGGGCGGCAGAGGCGGAGCACCGGAAATCCGGAATGCCAGGTTTATCTGGCCGTCCATGGGTGGAGGAATGGCGATCGCGGATTCCTCCAGCCCGCGCTGCGCCTGTATGCGCTCCATCAGAGCATCTGAGAACGTGGCCCACTGTTGTGGCGTTTTGTATTGGTAGCGCGGGAGCGAGACTTCCGCCCGGAGTACGTGCTCCGGCGTGTAACCGGGGTCGACTGAGGTTATTTTCAGCAGGCTGCGCACCAGCAGACCCGCGGCGACGACGATCACCATGGCGAGAGCAATTTCCGCCCTGGTCAGCAGACCGCGCAGCCACAGGCTGCCACGATCTGAACCCGCCTGCGCCGAGCCATGTTTCAGGCTCGATTGCACGTCAGTACGGGAGGTGAGAATCGCGGGCGCCAGTCCAAAGCCGATGCTGGCAGCCATGGAAATCAGAAGAGCAAAGCCAAGCACCCAGCCATCGAGTGCCACCGGGCGCTGCGCGGCGATATTCTCCGGCAGGAGCAGCGCCAGGGCATGTGTGGTGCTGTAAGCAAGAGCGACGCCCACAGCTGCGCCGAGCAGCCCAAGCACCGCGCTCTCGGTAAGAAATTGCCGGGTGATGCGGCCGCGTCCGGCGCCCACCGCCTGCCGCAGAGCCACTTCCCTCGATCTTGAAGTGGCGCGCGCCAGGAGCAGGTTGGCGATGTTGACGCACGCCAGCAGAAGAACCAGCGCCACGGCGCCAAGCAATACCAGCAGCGGCGTCCTGATCTCGCCGACCATGATTTCCTGAAGTGGGGCCAGGCGCAGGGACCATCCGGTGCGTTGCTCCGGAGCCAGCTTTACCAAATGGGCGGTTAGCGCATCCAGCTTCGACTGAACAGACTCACGCGAGCCGGACGCCTGCATTCTGGCGATGAGTCGCAGCCAGTGGCCTCCGGCGCTCTGCATCCATGTGCTGAACAGCGGGTCATGCGTGGTGGGTATCCAGATTTCCTGCTTCACGCCTGACTCGGGCGTGCGAAACCCTGCGGGCATGATTCCCACCACCGTGTATGCCTGCTGATCGAGGTGGATGGAACGGCCAACCAGGGTGGAATCGGCGCCGAAGCGGCTGCGCCATAGACCTTCACTCAGCACCACGGCCGGGTCTGCGCCGGGTTTATTGTCCTCTGCGTAGAGATAGCGCCCGGCAAGCGGACGCACGTTGAGCAACGGGAAGAGTTCCGGTGTAACCACCACGGTTTCCACTACCGTGGGATCACCGGCGCCGGTGAGCGTGAGCTGATGATTCTGTATTCCAGCCACTTCCGGAAAAATGCCGCTGCGCTGGATCTCAAGAAAATCAAGGTAAGAGCACCCGGTGGCGTTCACCCCGCGAGCGGGATTCCTTTCAAAGACGCTGACCAGCTCATCAGGATTCGAATAAGGAAGAGCCCGCAGCAGCACTGCGTTGATCAGGCTGAACATGGCCGTGTTGGCGCCGATGCCCAGGGCAAGGGTAACAACAGCAATGAAGGTGAATCCCGGCGATTTGCGGAGCATGCGGAGTGCGTAGCGCAGGTCCTGGCCGAGATGGTCAATCCATGCCCAGCCCCAGTCGCCGCGGATCTCTTCCTGAAGTTGCAGCGTGTTGCCGAACCGACGATGTGCGGCAGTGTGAGCATCTGCCTCACTTATGCCATCTTCCCGCATTTCCTGTGCGCGGAGGTCGCGATGAAGCTGCATCTCGTCTTCAAGGTCGCCGTCAAAGCGCTGGCGGCGTGAAAAGAGCATGCGCACTTTTCTGGCGAGTTCCGTAATCGTTTGCAGTGAACCCATCGGCGCTTCTTCCTCAGGCGGTCTGGATGACCCGTGTAACCGCGCCCATCACGCGCTCGAATTGCGAAATTTCCTGGTCGAGCTGCTTACGGCCCACGGCGGTGAGGCGATAGTAGCGGGCGCGCCGGTTCCCGGCGGTGACGCCCCATTCGGCTTTCACCCAGCCTTTGATCAGCATGCGTTGAAGCGCGGGGTAAAGAGAGCCTTCTTCGACCTGCAAGATGTCCTGGGAGAGGGTTTCAATGGCTTTGGCGATTTGATATCCGTGCAGCTCGCCGCCGCGCGCCAGCACGCGCAGGATCAGCATGTACAGGGTTCCGGGTGGAATCTCGTCCCGAGGCAAAGCGGCCCTCCCGTGGCATAGTCTGGCTATGCCAGTAGCATGGTTAGACTAGGGCAGAGCGGCGGGGTTAGCAAGGGGAAGAGATTTTGGCCGCGATTGAACGCGAGTCAGGAGAGTTACCAGGATTGAAGAAGAGGCATCGCCTCAGACCCAGGTTGTTCAGAGAACTGACAATTGTTTTAGCTGGCAAGAGTGAGACGCGGCATGCCGCGTCTGTACGCGTTGCGGGGAGTGATCGCCGCACTCAGGCCGCGGCAATGTTCGCGCCGAAGATCAGCCTGAACTCCCGGGTACCGTCACGATCGTCGACCACGTACACCGCACACGACGGATCGCCCTCAATCCGCTGTACGGCTGGTTTGGTTCTGAGCAGCGTTTCCGGATTTCGCCATACGATTGTTAACGCCATACCACAACTCCTGTCCACGCCGTGCGCTGCTGGAGCCTGCCAGCTGACCCACCCTCCCGTTTACAGTTCGATTTGAAAGCAGCCGGCCAATACTCCAACGTGCTCGGCACTCACCCGTACACAGGAGCAAATCAGATACCACTCCACCCGGTCTGCAAGTCTCTGAATTTGGCCTTATAACGGGGGCAAATAGCGATTGGTGTCCGTTTTTGGGCAAAGTGGCTGTCCAGTTCTGATCTCTCGTGCCCGTAAATGGGCTGCCCGTTTGGCCGGCCGCAGGAGGGTGGAATCGCCGGCATCGCCAGATCAGGAGAGCGAAGCACCTACCACGGAGGCACGGAGAAACCAAAACAAGGGGCTTGTTTGAGGGTGCACGAATCGGCTAAAGGATGAGAACGGAATTCACGGAGGAGAACGTCAGCGCCGTGTAACTCCGAAGTAAATGGGGGGCCTCACCTTCGCTCATAAAGCCTATCAGTGTGCGTTGGCGGGGTTGTTGGCCTTGGCTTCAGCTTCTGCCTGGGCCTGAGCCTCGAGCGCTTTCTTCTTGCGGCGGCTCAGCACGAATGGCCGACGGCGGCGGCGTTCCGAGCGCGTATCAATTTTCTTCCAGAAGCCCACAAAGTAATCCACGGCAGAAATCACGGAGACGGCTACCATGAACCAGATGGCCATAATGGCGATCAGCCGCACGGGAAGAATGAAGTAGCGGAAATCCCAGTAATCCCAGCGCAGGGCAAGAATCGCCGCGACGACGGAGACGATCTGCACCACCATCTTCAGCTTGCCGAGTTCGCTGGCCTCAATGGTGAAGCCTTCTCCGGCGGCGATGGAACGCAGGCCCGAGATCAGGAATTCGCGGCCCACAATGATTACCGCAACCCACACACTCACAATCGCAGGACTAAGCTGGACGAGCGTGATGTAGGCGGCGGCAATCATCAGCTTGTCCGCCAGCGGGTCCAGCAGCATGCCCATGGTGGTGATCTGTCCGCGGCGGCGCGCCAGGTAACCATCAAGGCCGTCAGTGATTGAGGCAAGAATAAAAATAGAAGAGGCCAGCACCACGCGGGTAGTGTCACTGGTTGGGCCAAACCATCGGGTGGTAAGCACCCAGATAATGAGCGGGATGGCCGCAATCCGTGAGAGCGTAATGTAGTTGGGCAGATTCACAAACGCGCGCCGGCAGCCGCAGCTGCTCTGCCTATCGTAGTGTTAATAGTTGGGGAGTGCAATCAAGACTACTTCTTGCCGTTCACCGTCTCCAGGCAGCGCGTATACAGGTCAAGAAGGTGGGCAGCGTAGTCTTCCGCCTTGTTCACGGTACCCCCCTGAAATCCCGCTCCGGGCGCTCCGGTCTTACCGTAACCGGTGGTGCCGGCGATGAACTTCATCATGTCCAGGGCAATATCTTCATTACGCCGGGAAACGACCATTCCTGCAAGCTGGTCCATAATCTTTGGGAACTCCTTTGCAAATTAGATGCCATGATTATTGTAGCCGGGCAGGCAGGGCCTCTGAAGTGATGCAAACATTGGTGTCTGGCCCCATGGGGTATCGCCTGGCGAGGGATTTGCCCGATTGCGGAGCCCATCATGAAGTAAGATGATTGGCTGAAGCCATGAAAGAGTTTTACATTGCGGACTGCTCTCGTTTCGAGAACCAGGTTATCACCTCGTCGTTTGTGGTGGTGTCAAAACAGGCTAAGCCGAAGAAGAGTGGCGAACTCTACCTGGCGTTGACGCTCGCGGACCGGACCGGCCATATTGACGCCAAGATGTGGGACAACGTGATGGACCACATCAACGTTTTTGAGCAGGACGATTTTGTCAAAATCCGCGGCTTACTCAACCGGTTCAACGGGCGGTTCCAGCTCACGGTGCACAAGCTGCGCTCCATGGAAGAGACGGAAGTGCAGTTTGAGGACTATCTGCCACGCACCACCAAGGACATCAATGCGCTGTGGCAGAGGGTGGCGGATTATGTGGAGAGCTTTCGCGATCCCCACCTCAAAGCGCTGCTCAGGGCGTTCATGGCTGATCCGCAGATTGAGTTCGCGTACAAGAACGCGCCGGCAGCAAAGTCACTGCACCATGCGTTCATCGGCGGATTGCTGGACCACGTGGTGTCATTGTTTCAGCTCTGCGAACTTGCAGCGTCAAATTATCCCGAGCCGATTAATCGCGACCTGCTGCTCACCGGTGCGTTTCTGCACGATATCGGCAAGATCCATGAGCTGACCTTCGCGCGCTCATTCGCCTACACCACGCGCGGCCAGCTGCTTGGGCACATGATCATTGAACTGGAGATGCTGCAGCAAAAAATCGTGCAGGTGCCCGGATTCCCGGACCAGTACAAGACGCTGATCGAGCACCTGATCATCAGCCATCATGGCAAGTACGAGTTTGGCAGCCCCAAGATGCCGATGTTTCCTGAGGCGCTGATGCTGCACTACCTGGACGATCTGGATTCCAAGATGGAATCGATGCGCGCCCAGTTCCAGCGCGAGCCGGAGTCGGAATGGACGGCGTACAATCCCAGCCTGGAACGTCCATTGCTGAATTCTAAAAAGTTCTTGCAGAACATCGGCAGGCCAGCTGAGCCGTCCGATGAAGTGCAAGAGGATGTTGCGAGCGCCGCGGCCGCGGCTGCATCCGCCAACGAAGAGTGACCTGAGCGGGGCCGGGGCGGTCCCAGAGATCCGAAATAAAGCAACACATTTGAAGGGGGCAATTGTGAAGAAAATCAGTTTGAGCAGCTTTCTAGTTATCCTGAGTCTCTGCCTGGTGCTGGGATGCGCCAAGTCCAATACTCAACCGGCAAGCAGCACGGAAAATAATCCTTCGGGCGCGACGGGAAGCGATGCCAGTGCGGCGGGTGGCCAGAGCGGATCGAAGAGTGCAGCCAGCCAGAGCAAGCCGGTGGAAGAGGCACTCACTATTCCATCCGGAACGGTGATACGCGTTCGGCTGGATGAAACGCTGAGCTCCAAATCGAGTGAGGCCGGCCAGTCCTTCAGTGCAACTGTCGCCGAACCGATCGTGGTGAATGGAAACACGGTTGTCGACAAGGGCGCGCGTGCGCGCGGCACCGTGGTTGACGCCAAAGCCATGGGTCACTTCAAGGGCGGGGCGCTGCTGGAAGTGCGGCTGAACTCCATCGAAGTCAAGGGCAAGGATACCTCAGTCCAGACCGCGGCGGTGGAGCGCACCATGAAGGGTAAAGGTAAACGCTCGGCGGGCTTTATTGCCGGCGGCGCAGGAGCAGGCGCCTTGATCGGAGCGTTGGCGGGCGGCGGTAAGGGTGCCGCGATCGGAGCCGCTGCTGGCGCCGGGGCCGGTACCGGTGGCGCAGCGTTTACTGGCAACAAGGAAATTGTGATGGGCGCGGAGAGCATCGTTACTTTCAAGCTCACACAACCCGTGCATGTCCGCTAAGCGAGAAATTATTTAGCTCAGAGGCAAGGAAGAGACGTGGCCACTCACCACGTCTCTTGTTTTTGTTGCCGCTCAGGCGGCTTTGAGTTTCCTGATCTGCGCCGCCACAACCTTTAAGTCGGAAATGAACCGCCGCATCTCTTCATGGCGGCTTTCATCATCGGGCGCGCGTAGGATGGAAGAAGGATGAACCGTGGCCAGAACGTGAGCGGCCAGTTCGGAATGCACCCACTGTCCCCGACTTTGCGTAACTCGGAAGTCGCGGCCGAGCAGCCCTTGCGCTGCGGTAGCTCCAAGCAGCACAACTACCTCCGGTTTCGTCACTGCAATCTCGGCTTCCAGCCATGGACGGCACGCGCTGATCTCAAGAGCATTCGGCCTCTTGTGGATGCGCCGCTTACCGCGCGGCTCCCATTTAAAGTGCTTGACCACGTTGGTGACATAAACTTCCCCGCGATCGATGCCCGCCTCCGCCAGCGCCTTGTCCAGCACCGCACCGGCCGGCCCGACAAACGGCCGCCCTTCCAGGTCTTCTTTATCTCCTGGCTGTTCCCCGACCAGCAGCACGCGAGCATGACTTGAGCCCTCACCAAACACGGTTTGCGTACCCCGCTTATAGAGGTCGCAACCTTTGCAGCTGCGCGCGGCTTCGCGCAGGGCTTTGAGCGTGAGCTCCTCAGGGAGGAAGGGGGCTGCCGTTGGGTAGGTCTGCCTGGCCATACTCATTGGATGCGGCACGAGGACGCCTGCGTTTCGCGCTGTGTGGTGGACAACTGCTGAGCGCACAGCTCGCATCTCTCATGGCTTCGCTAAACTGTACGCGAGAGATTGCGCATGAAATTCCACACTGACTATTTGACCTTCAACACCAAAAAGCATCGCGAGTATGTGCACATCACGCCGCAAGTGGAAAAAATTGTTCAGGCCAGCGGCGTGCAACAGGGTCTGGTCCTGGTTTCAGCCATGCACATCACCGCAGGCGTGTATGTGAATGACAACGAAGAAGGGCTGATCCACGACATTGATCGCTGGCTGGAGCAGCTCGCGCCTTTCAAGGAAGATTATCTTCATCACCAGACCGGCGAGGACAACGGTGACTCACATTTGAAGGCGATCCTGGTGCACCACCAGGTTATCCTGCCGATCACCAACGGCAGGCTTCTGCTAGGGACCTGGCAGCGCGTGTTCTACGCGGAGTTCGACGGCCAGCGTTCCAAGCGCGTCGTCGTGGCGGTGATGGGAGAATAGCGGACGCCCAAGGCGTTTACCGGCGATAACGTGGCTGCTACTCTCCGGGGATGGCCAACGAGAGCTCAGAGTGCCCTTCGGACAGGAAAATTTCTCCGTGGAGCTCTTCCAGCAGGATCCGCAGAGTCGGGACATCTTTTTTGAAAACGCTCACCGCGTCGGCCAGCGCCACAGGCGCGTCACCGGCCGCCCAGCGAATCCCGATTTCCATGCCATGATCTTTTTCTTCAGCCGCCACCGTAAGCACAAGCGGACGCGTATTGCGGCCCACCAGCTTGCAGATCAGGAAAACAAGCACCTGCCGCAGTGCGGGACTGCTGCTTACCTGCGGCGCGTCCTCCCACTCGCGTCGCACCATCAGCAACCGCGAGTGTGTAAGCGTTGAAAAATCCACCAGCACCTCGTTCAGCATTAAATCCAGCTCCACCCGGCCATTGATTCCTGGTGGCGTATCCCGCACCAGCGCTGAAATGCCTTTGGCCAGCGCGATCGCGCGGTCTGCCTGCTGTTCAATCATTTCCAGGTCACCGGCTTTCAGCACCGCCTTGCTCGCCGGCATGGCCTGCATTTCCAGGAAGCCGCGGACCGTCGTGAGCGGCTGGGCAAGGTCGTGGCTCACCGAATGTACCAGCGCGCTTATCGCGGCTTGCAGCGCGGAACGTGGCGCGGCCGGCTCTCCCGGCGCAGAGAGAGCAGGCGTGTCCTCAGCGGTAATCGCGTGCGCCGCACCGGCTGGTTCATCTGCCGTCTGCACATGCGCCGGTGGGCCCAGCCGGTATCCAGTGCCGCGCACCGTCTGGATCAGCTTGGTTTCTTCCGGCGTATCAACCTTCTTGCGCAGGTAATTCACATACACGTCCACCAGGTTGCTGTCTGTCTCCGGCTCCGCGCCCCAGCACTCGCGCAGCAGCTCCTGCCGGCCAATCACCTCACCGGCCCGTCGCATGAGCAGGTGAAGCAGCTCAAACTCTTTCGGACTCAGCCGTATTTCCCTCATGCCGCGGTGCACCTTGCGCAGCCCGGGGTCGAGCTCCAAATCTTCCACGCGCAGCACGCTCAGTGAGGGATCTGCCTTGCGTCGCAGTACCGCCTTCACGCGCGCCGCCAATTCCTGGAAGGAGAAAGGCTTGGTTACATAGTCATCCGCGCCCGAATTCAGTGACTGGATGCGGTCGGTGACGCGATCGCGAGCGCTCAGCACCATGACAGGCGTGCCCAAGCCGTGCGTGCGCAGATCTTCCAGCAGCTTCACGCCGTCGGTTTTGCCAAGATTAAGATCAAGAATAATGAGCTGATAATTCTGCCGCTTCAACTCGGAAAGCACTGCGGCTTCGTCCGGCGCGGTGTGTACTGAGTAGCCCTCTGATTCCAGGGACTTGGAGAGAAACGTCGCCAGCTGAGCGTCATCGTCGGCGAGCAAAATGGCCATGAACTGCAACCTTCCTTGAACAGAAATCCGTGGCGCGCCGCGCTTCAACGCAGAGTTTTCAAGGGGGTGTAAAGCTTTGACTTCAAAGTTGTTCCTGATTCTATTCCTAAAATTAAAAAGTCAAGAACAATTTTTGTTGAGTCCAATATATTCAGTTCCAAAATGGGCCGTGGCGTGCCCCGCCATGGGGGCAGCGTCTTATGGTATGGAGGCGGTGCGTGGCCCCGGTGTTGCCTCTCTTGGTAACATAGATTGTTTGAATCCCTGAAAGTGAGCAATCAAGAGCCTGATGGCGGCCAAAATTTATAAGAATTTCATCGGCGGCGAATGGGTGGAATCCCGCAGCGGCCAGACCTACGAGAACCTGAACCCGGCAGATACGCGCGATGTAATCGGCATTTTCCAGCGCTCTGACAAACGCGACGTGGACGACGCCGTACGCGCTGCCCGCGCCGCCTTCCAACGCTGGCGACTGGTTCCTGCGCCCAAACGCGCTGAAATCATCTTCCGCGCCGGCCAGATCCTTGCCGAACGCAAGGAAGAGTATGCCCGGCAAATGACTCGCGAAATGGGCAAGGTGCTCAAAGAGACCCGCGGAGACGTGCAGGAAGCCATTGACACCGCTTTCTACATGGCCGGCGAGGGCCGCCGCCTCTTCGGCGCCACAGTCCCGTCAGAGCTTCCCAATAAATTCGCCATGGCGCTCCGCGTGCCCGTCGGCGTTTGCGGAATGATCGCGCCCTGGAACTTCCCCATGGCCATTCCAAGCTGGAAGCTGCTGCCCGCGCTCGTCTGCGGCAATACCTGCGTGATCAAGCCTGCGGAAGATACGCCTCTTTCTACTTACAACCTGGTCAAGGCGCTTACTGATGCTGGGCTGCCCAAAGGCGTGGTAAACATCGTTACCGGCTTCGGGCCTGACGCCGGCGCTCCCATCGTGGACCATGCGGGCGTGAACGCCATCTCGTTCACCGGCTCCAGCGAGGTCGGCCGCATGGTGGGTGAAGCTGCGGCTCGCTCGTTCAAGCCATGCTCTCTGGAACTGGGCGGCAAAAACGCCATCATCGTTCTTGACGATGCCAACCTCGATCTTGCAATTGATGGCGTTCTCTGGGGCGCGTTCGGCACCACTGGACAGCGCTGCACCGCCACCAGCCGCGTGATCCTGCAGAAAGGCGTTTACCGCCAGTTTGCTGATCGCCTTGTCTATCGAGCCCAGAAGCTGAAGGTGGGCAACGGCCTTGACGAATCCGTGGAAGTGGGCCCCCAGATCAACGAGCAGCAGGTCGCCACCACGGAAAAGTACGTGAAGATCGGCAAGGACGAAGGCGCAAAACTTGAGGCCGGAGGCAAGGCCATCAACAAGCCTGAGCACTCTTACGGCTGGTTCTTTGAACCCACCGTCTTTACTGAAGTGGATTCGCGCATGCGCATTGCCCAGGAAGAAATCTTTGGACCCGTGGTGAGCCTCATCCCCTGCGACAACTTTGAGCAGGCGATTGAGATTTCCAACAACGTACCATACGGCCTTTCATCGGCCGTCTATACGCGCGACGTAAACCGGGCATTCCGCGCCATCCGCGATATTGAAGCCGGCATCACCTATATCAACGCACCCACAATTGGCGCTGAAGTTCATCTGCCCTTCGGCGGCGTGAAGTCGACAGGCAATGGCCATCGTGAAGGCGGCATGGGCGCCGTTGATTTCTACACCCAATGGAAGTCCATCTACGTGGATTATTCTGACAAGCTGCAGCGCGCCCAGATCGATACAGGAGAGTAAAGAGATTGATAAGCTTTGGCTTTCGCCGATTCTGGCCGCTTAGATTGCGTGGCGCAGACACTCTTGTCTGCGCACGTGTATCTTCGTTCAATCAGCTTGAAACACCAGGAGCCCCGAGCTGGTAGGCGGTAACTCTCAGGTAAGGTGGCTGGGTTTTCGTGGCTTCGAGTGCGTGTCAGGGTATGAATTGGGGTCCCCAGATCGGCCCGGTATTGGCCGGCTGTGTGATCTGTATGCTCCCTGATGATCGCTGAGTACTTGCTCTTCACAATGGCCAAAGGCCAGGAGCGAGTAGCTAGAAGCTCGTAGCTCTCTAGTTCGTATCGTCGCCAAGCCCCATCTTGCGCATGAGTTGCAGCGTCTGGTTGAGGGTCTTGAAATCAGAATCATCCAGCGCGATAAAGCGAAACGGGTGCGCGTTGCCGCCGCTCTTCTGCGGCTTCAGGAACTCGATTAGCCCTTTCACCGGACCGTTGGTCGTCTTGATGTGGACCTCACCCAGTGTGCCGGGGGCCACATTCGCGGGAAAGACCGCCAGGCCTCCGGTAAGCGAAAGTCTTTGCAAAATGGCTTTTACCGCTTTGCCTGCGATATTGATGCGGATCTCTTCATCGTTGGGGACGCGGACTCTGGGGGAACGCTTGCGGCTGTTCAGCGTGGGAAAGTGGGGCATGGAGCGGTAATCATTTCACCTGCGCTCGGCTTGAAGTAGATTACTGAAGCCTCTGGCCGGAACTGGTGGTAAATGCGGCCCTTCGGCGTAGCTTTGAAGCTTAGCCACCCGCTCCCTCCTGAAGAAACATAACCACAAAGGAAGAGCCTGAAGCAGGTTCGTTTGTGCGCCTTCGTGTCCTCTGTGATATATCCCCTGGTCCCGACTGGCGCTGATGCGTGACCGCCGTCACAGCCGTGACGTGCCGTGTGTGGCATACGATAAGCTCGCGAGAATCTGGCTTTCCCACAATTTCATAGTCAATCATCTCAGAGCCAGAACGTCCTTATTCTTCACCGAAGCAGGGGATACTGCGACCCCGGAAAGGACGATTATGTTCACCAACATTCTCATAGCAACTGATGGCTCAGACCTTGCCTCAAAAGCTGTCCACGAAGGCATTTCCCTGGCCTGCAAGACCGGTGCGCGGGTAACCGCGCTCACCGTGCTGCCACCGTTCCACGCATTCTCCATGCACCCGGAGCTGATGGAGGATACTCCTGAGAAATACAAACAGCACATGCAGGAGCAAAGCACGAAGACGCTAGCCGCCGTGGCTGAAGAAGCCAAAACGGCCGGCGTGGCATGCGAAACGCTCAGTCAGGAAAACGACCGCCCATATCAGGCGATCATTGATACAGCGAAATCAAAGGGTTGCGACCTGGTGGTAATGGCATCTCACAGGCGGCACGGGCTGGACGCGGTCTTGCACGGCAGCGAGACCATCAAGGTGCTCACGCATTCGGATTTGCCGGTGCTGGTGCGGTAAGAAGCTTCTAGCTTCTAGCCTGAAGAACATGACCACGGAGGAGACGCGGCGGAGCCACACGAGCGTGGAAGATAGTCGCTGCGCTCGGGATTCCACAAACACAACGGCAGAGAAACTTACGGGCTGGATTGCTCCAGCCCGTTGAGTGTGTCAGATTGTAGGGTTCCCTCGCTACGCTCGGGATGAGACCGAGGGAGCTCGGGACAAAAGCTACTACTACTCGGCGGCCATCTCTTCGGCTTCGCCTTCCTGGCG
>JBAIYI010000911.1:0-3679 GCA_037915955.1 Terriglobales bacterium | reverse complement strand
CTCGCGTTTCAGGTCGTCTTCAGAAAATTGCATACCGTACCTCCCCAAGAGAGCGCGTCAGCTTTTTGCGCAGCTCAGCCAATGATCGATGCAGCGTGCTTTTCACCGTGTTCACCGGCATATTCGTGATCTCAGCGATCTCCGCCGGCCCCAGCTCTTCCTGGTAGCGAAGGATCACGATCATCCGCTGCTTCTCGTCCAGTTTCGCCAGTCCACGTGCCAGCAGCCCAAGCGCAAAATGGTCGCGACTGTGACCGTTGGCCACCGGTTCCGGCTGGCCCTCAAGGGGCGTCTCCGGCCGGATTTTTTTCCTGCGTCCCTGATCGATGCAGCGATGTACCGTGACTCGCCGCAACCAATTGGTCAGGTGCGCCGCAGACTCGATCTGGTTCAGCCGCTGGTACAGCTCCAGGAAGACCTCCTGTGCCATGTCCTCGGCCAGGGACCGGTCCTGAAGGTAATGCCAGCCAATGCTGAACACCATGGCCTGGTGGGCCTGCACAAGGGTGGCGAACGAGGAACTATCCCCGCGCCTGCATTGCTCCAGTGCGGATTCCAGCTCTGCCGTCCGGTCAGGACCCAAGCGTTCTCTCCTTCTGCAGCCTAATACGCAAAATCCGGCCGCGCGGGTGCAAGTTTTTTCAAGTACCAGAGTGCACGCCGCCCGAGCCACTCAAGCGTACGCCGGCCTCCGGTGATCGGCTATGCTGCTAAACTTATTTTTCGAGCGAGGTGCCATTGTGTCTGATCCCACCGCAGTTGCCTATTATGAAGAAGCTCGCCGGGCCTTCCGGGGCTACAAGAGAATGGCGGAAGGCGCCTTTGCGCAGATACTGAATGACGAGGAGTTCTTTTACTCGCCGGATCCGGAATCGCTCAGCCTGGCCCTGATCGTCAAACACCTTGCCGGCAACCTGCGTTCACGCTGGACGGACTTCCTGACAACCGACGGCGAAAAGCCAGATCGCAATCGTGACCAGGAGTTCATATTGAGGATGGAGGACACCCGCGCGGACCTGATGCGGCGCTGGGAAGAGAGCTTTACCACGGTTTTTGATTCCATCGGCGCGCTCCAACCCGAACACATCAGCCAGACGGTCACGATCCGCGGAGACGCTCACACTGTGCTGCAGGCCATCAATCGCAGCCTGGCGCACACCGCCTATCACGTGGGCCAGATCACCTATCTTGGGAAGCACATCAAGCGCGAGGAGTGGAAGACGCTGAGCGTTCCCAAAGGCAAGTCCGCGGAGTTCAATGCCATGTCTGGCGAGGAGCGCCGGGCAAAATTCTCCAGCCGGCCTTAAAGCCGCGTGCAAACACACCACATTCGAGCAGAAGAGTTGATATTCCGATGCCGGTTGCGTGGATCAGATTACAATTGCTGTGTTCCTCCTCCCCCAATAGAGAAGCATGCTTTCTGGAGTGTGAGGCTTCTTAAAAACTTCAACTTTGGCCCGCATCTCCGGTTAACTAGGGATTAGAATTCTCGCCAATTACTTTTTGAAAATGAACTGGCACGAACTTTCAGATCGTGAGCTGGTGGAACGCTGCCTGAAGGGCGACGAGGAGGCGTGGCGCGAGCTTTTGCGCCGTTTTATGCGCCTGTTGCGCGGCATTGTGTTCAAGACGCTTACCGGACGTTCCATCAGGAACCCGCTTCCGGTAAACCCGGCTGATCTGGTGGATGATGTGGTTCAGGAAGCGTTTCGCCGCCTCACCATGAATGGCTGCCGCCCCTTGCGCGAATTGGAGTGGCGGCATGAAAAAGCCCTGATCGGACTGCTTAAGGCTACCGCCTCCACCGCGGCGCTGGACTATCTGCGCAGGATTGAGGCTGATCGTCGCGCCGTGGATAAAGAGGTGCCTCTGGACGCTCCGGGCGTGGAGCCGGCTGTTACCAGTGCTTTCAACCATGAGGTGGAGCAAAGAGTGCTGTTGCAGCAGCTGGCGCGCTGCCTGGAGTCGGTGCTGAAGGGAGAGGAGCATCTGCGGCGCAGCGTCGCCATGTTCCTTCTTTATTTCGGACACAAGGTCACCGCCATGGAGATTTCCCGCGTTTATAGATTGGATGTGCGGGTGGTGGAAAATACGGTGGCCCGGCTGGCCCGCGTGGCCCGGGCGCGCTGCATAAATTGAGGGTACAGGCTTAGGGTAAGTGCGTAACACTGCGTTGATTGAATACAGAGAGAGAAAAGAGCGGTGAGCGAACAACGGCTACATTTATCGGACAACGAGATAAGGCAATGCGCCACTGGAATGCCCGGGGCCTGTCCGCCGCCGATGGAAAGCCATCTCTCCGAGTGCCGGCACTGCCTGGATCGTCTCCTCCAGTTGCAGCGCACCCAGTTTCAATCCCTGGAGAGTGACGGTATGAACTCCGGTCCCCATCCAGACTGCCCTGAAGAGAAGGTGTTGCAGGAAATTGCCGCCGAAGCGCGGCCTGCCGATGCTTATGCAGAAACCGTCCTGCACCATGCCGCTCAGTGTCCGCACTGTGGTCCCATACTGAGCCGGTTTCTGCAGGAATTTTCTGACGAGCCTGTGGCTGAGCTGCAGGCCCTGAACAAGAACGAAGAGCCTGCGTGGCAGAACGCGCTGGCCCGGGAACTGGCGCAGAAGAGCCGCCCTAAGCCTGCGCCTCCGCTGCCGGACCGCGACAATACGAATATCTTGCGTTTCCCGGTGTGGGCGCGAATTACCGCCTGGGCCGCTCCCGTTGCGGCCGTGCTGGTGATGGCCATCTCTCTGGGGCCGGGCATGTATGCGAAATATGAGTTAGATAAGGCAAATGATCTTGTCGCGGCAGACTACGAAAGCAATCGATCCACTCTGATGAAGCTGCCGGGTGTTCCCCATGGCGAGTACAAGCCTCCGATCCACGAGCTCGGCCCCGACGCCAACAGTCTGGGCCTGAATCGGCCTGATCTTGTCAAAGCCAATGGCATTCTCGCCGATCACCAGAACACCAATTCCCCGGCTTGGACCCGGGTGGAAGGCCGGATCGCGCTGCTGAAAGGCGCTGACGGCCTGAAGCAGGCCGAAGACGCTTTTGAGCGCGCCAAAGCCGAGGGGATGAACGATCCCGGACTGGAAATTGATCTCGCCGTCACCTACTTTGAGCGCGACACCCGCAGCGATAATCCGAATCTCGCCCAGACCATTGACCTGCTTAACCACGTTCTGAAAAATCCGAAACTCACCACCGAGCAGCGCAACACGGCGCTCTTCGATCTGGCCATCGCATACGAAAAGAGCAACATGCTCGACATGGCGGCGGATACCTGGACGGAATACCTCAAAGCGGATACGAATACCTCGGGCGGTTGGTACAAGGAAGCGCAGCAGCACCTGAACGACCTGAAAAAAAAGCTCCCACCTCCGCGGGCCGCTGACTTCCGCCAACCCGGCTACCTGCTTCGCCATCTCGATGATCCCGAGGTTCAGAACGATATCGAGCAGTTCCAGGACTTCGCTCTTGCGCACTGGCTGCCGGACGCCTTCAAGAATCCCGGCAGCGATTCCGCCAGAGCGATCCACGCGATTGCCGATCTGATGGAGAAACAGCACGGCGACACCTGGTGGCGCGACTTTCTCCGAAGTACCACAGCACAAGACCTTCCTGCCATCGAGGCCGCCAGCGCGGCCTTTTTGAGTTCTGATAACGATCTTCACCAAA
>JBAIYI010000521.1:0-14904 GCA_037915955.1 Terriglobales bacterium | reverse complement strand
ATCTTCACTCCGCCGCTCGCCAGCCTCACGCTGAACTCTACATGGGCCTGGTGGAGACCGGTGTCGGTCTGCTGCCCGGCGGTGGCGGCTGCAAGGAGATGTTGTTGCGCGCCGTCGATAATGCCCGGGCGATCCGGCCGGACGGCCGCGGCGAGTCGGTGGAAATGTTGGAAGGCCTCAAGCGGATCTTCGAAATCATCGCGATGGCAAAAGTCTCGACATCCGCATACGAAGCCCGCGGTCTTGGCTTCCTCTCCGACGGCGACCTGATCACCATGAACCGAGAGCGCGTGCTCAGCGATGCCAAAGAGCGTGCTTTAGAGTTGGCCCGCGCCGGCTACAAAGCTCCACAGCCGCGCACAGACATTCCCGCGCCGGGCGAGAACGTCCTCGCGACCTTGCGCCTGGGAATCCATCTAATGCGTCAGGCGGAATACATCAGCGACCATGACGTGAAGGTCGCAACCAAAGTTGCGGAAGTGATCTGCGGCGGCAATGTTTCTCCGGGAACTCCGGTCAGCGAGCAGTACATTCTGGATCTGGAGCGCGAAGGCTTCAAATCTCTCTGTGGCGAGAAGAAGACGCAGGAGCGGATTCAGTTCACTCTGAAAACAGGCAAGCCCCTCAGGAACTAGAACGAATGAAAGTCCGCGACCTGATTAGGCGTTTAGAAGAAGACGGTTGGAAGTTGGTGCGAACGAAAGGAAGTCATCGGCAGTACCACCATGGGCAGAAACCCGGGACGGTTACTGTTGCAGGTCATCCCTCAGTAGATATTCCTCCGGGTACGTTGAACAGCATCTTGAAGCAGGCAGGCTTGAAATGAAATATCTGGTGATCTATGAAAAAGGCGTGAGCGGCTGGGGCGCATACGCTCCTGATCTTCCAGGGCTGGGAGTTGCCGGTTCTACTCTGGAAGAGGTGAAAGACCTCATGCGTGAAGCCATGGAATTTCACATTGAGGGGATGAAGCAGCACGGAGAGCAGATTCCCGAGCCGTCAGCACAAACGGAGTATGTCTCAATCGGATGAACGCTAATCGCAAACTGATCCTGCTGTTAGCGCTCACTGCCCTCGCGGGATGCAAGAAAGGCGCAAAGCCTGAGCCCAAAGCCGAGGCGAAGACCTCACGCCCAAATCCGCTCGACACCACCGCCAAGCTCTCGCCCGAGCAGGTGAAAGAGAAGCTGGCCGAGTGCGAAACCGGCCAGCGCAGCTTTGACCAGTGGGCAAGCGCGCTGAAGATGCCGTACAAATCCAGCGTGAATGATGCGCAGTGGGCCAGCGAGTACAAGCAACTTCAATTCGGCATGGACCGCGATAAGGTGCAGGCCATCATGGGCAAACCGGACTATGTGAAATCGGCGGCAGGCGTGAAACACGACACGTTCGCGGGCTGCCTGTGGCATTACTCCGTGCGCCAGCAGAATCGTGAATTGGCAGACAAACAAGCAGACAGCTGGATTTCGGTGCTGTTTGACGGCAAAGGACAACTCCGGGCCAGGGAGGCCGTAAACGTCGACGGCATACCGAATGGTCCCATCGATGTAGCCCGATGATGCTGAGCCGGTGGAAGAGCGGCCCTTTAGGGCCGCGTCGAAAGAGATTAGAAGAGGGGCTTTAGCCCCGGTAGCTAGCAGCTAGGAGTTCATCATGCGTGAAGTCGTCATCGTAAGTTCAGTTCGTACAGCCGTAGGCAAATCAGGCAAAGGGTCGCTGCGCGTCACGCGTCCGGACGATCTGGCCGCAGTTGCCATCAAGGGCGCGTTGGAGCGTGTCCCGCAGGTCGATCCGAAAGAGATTGAAGACGTGATCATTGGCTGCGCCACGCCGGAAGCCGAATCGGGCATGAACGTGGCCCGCATCTCTTCACTCCGTGCAGGCCTTCCGGTGGAAGTCTCGGCCATGACAATCAACCGCTTCTGCTCCTCTGGCCTGCAAGCCATCTCATTGGCTGCCGACTCCATTGCCATGGGCCGCGCGGAAATTGCCATCGGCGGCGGCACCGAATCCATGAGCATGCTGCCCATGGGCGGCCACAAGGTCTCTGCCAATCCCTGGCTGGTGAACAACTATCCCGACACCTATCTCTCTATGGGGCTCACGGCTGAGCGGCTGGCGAAACGGTTCGGGATCGCCCGCGAGCAGGCCGACGAGTTTTCGTTGAACAGCCACAAGAAAGCCATCGCGGCAATCCAGTCCGGCAATTTCGAAGATGAAATCGTTCCCGTGCCGGTAAGCTTCACCACGCCGAACGGCTCCAAGCCCAAGCGGATCGATATCGTGTTTAAAGTGGACGAAGGCCCCCGCGCCGACACCACTTTGGAAGCGCTCGCCAACCTGAAACCTGCTTTCCACGCCCGCGGAACCGTAACCGCGGGCAATTCCTCACAAACGTCTGATGGCGCGGCCGCTTCCGTGCTCATGTCGGCTGACAAGGCCCGGCAGCTCGGCATCAAACCTCTGGCCCGGTTCGTGGCTTTCGCCACGGCAGGCTACAAGCCGGAAGAGATGGGCCTTGGGCCGGTGTATGCGATCCCGAAAGTACTGAAGATGTCCGGCCTCGACCTGGATCAGATTGACGTGATCGAGCTGAACGAGGCCTTCGCGGCGCAGGCGCTTTCGGTGATCAAAGAAGGCGGGCTCGATATCAAGAAGATCAACCCGAACGGCGGCGCCGTCGCTCTGGGCCATCCGCTGGGCTGCACCGGCGCCAAGCTCACGGCGACGATCATCCGCGAGCTGAAGCGGAAGAACGGCAAGTACGGCATCGTGACCATGTGCATCGGTGGCGGCATGGGTGCGGCAGGGATTATTGAGAACGTGAACTAAACAGCCCCATTTACCACAAAGGACACGAAGGAGCACGAAGGATGTCAGGGCAGGGCACAGCGAGAGCCATGTCGGCGCATGACATAAGTCATGCGGTCATCAAGTGCGCCCTTAAGGTGCATTCTGCTTTGGGGCCCGGTCTGCTTGAGAGCACTTATGAAGCATGTCTCGCTCACGAATTGAGGAGCGCGGGCTTCAAAGTTGACACCCAAGTGGCACTGCCGGTCGTGTATGACAGCGTGAGGCTCGATATTGGGTACCGCGTTGACATGATGGTAAATGATCTGGTGATCGTGGAGCTCAAGTCAGTTGAAGAGATATCGCGGGTTCATATCGCTCAAGTTATTTCTTATCTCAAGCTTAGCAAGAAGAAGCTGGGCTTGATTATCAATTTCAATGTTCTGCACCTGAAGGACGGCATCAAGAGGCTCGTCGAAGGCACGGGTTGGAAATAACCTTTGTGTTCCTTTGTGTCCTTCGTGGTTAAGTTTTTCCGTGGCTAAAGGAGAAAAGTTCATGGCTACAGTCGCAGTCCCAAACAAAACCAAACTTGTCGGCGGGAGCTTCCTGATTCAGGAGCACACCACAGAGCAGGTGTTCACTCTGGAAGACCTGAGTGAAGAGCATCAACAGATCGCCCAGACCACGCAGGACTTTGCCAAAAACGAAATCCTGCCCAACGCCGAGAAGATCGAGCACAAGGAATTCGCGGTTACGCGCGAGCTGATCCGCAAGGCCTGCGAAATCGGCATCGGCAACGTGGACATCCCCGAAGCCTACGGCGGCTCCGACATGGACAAGATCGCCTCGGCCATCATCGCCGAGCATCTGTCGGTCAACGGCAGCTTCAGCGTGGCCTTCGGTGGCCATGTCGGCATCGGAACGCTGCCCATCGTTTACTTCGGCACGCCCGAGCAGAAGAAAAAGTATCTGCCGAAACTCGCAGCCGGCGAGTGGGTCGCCGCCTACGCGCTCTCAGAGTCGACATCGGCTTCTGACGCGATGAACCCGCGCACCAAAGCCGTGCTCTCGCCCGATGGCAAAGAGTGGATCCTGAACGGCGAAAAAATGTGGATCACCAACGGCGGCTTTGCCGATGTCTTCGTGATCTTCGCCAAAGTCGACGGCGAAAAGTTCTCCGCCTTCATCGTGGAGAAAGCTTTCCCCGGTTTCCAGGTGGGTGCGGAAGAAAAGAAGATGGGCATCCGCGGCTCTTCCACCACGCCAATCATCCTCAACGATTGCCGCGTGCCCAAGGACAACCTGCTCGGCGAGATCGGCAAGGGCCACGTGATCGCCTTCAACACGTTGAACATCGGGCGCTACAAGCTGGGCGCAGGCGTCGTCGGCGGCGCGCGCAACTCGCTGAACCATTCCATAGGCTACGCCAAACAGCGCAAGGCCTTCGGCAAGACGCTCTCCGAATTCGGCCTGATCAAGGAAAAGCTGGCCAACATGGCTGTCGGGATTTTTACCGGCGAATCGATGTCCTATCGAACAGTCGGCATGATTGACGCTGCGCTCTCCGAGATCGACAAGAACTCGCCCGACGCCTACAAGCAGATCGCCAAGAACATTGAAGAGTATGCCGTCGAGTGCTCCATCCTGAAGGTCTATGGCTCAGAAATGCTCGACTATGTAGTCGACGAAACCGTCCAGGTCTATGGCGGCTACGGGTTCGTAGAAGAGTATCCGGCGGAGCGCGCCTATCGCGATTCGCGCGTGAACCGCATCTTCGAAGGGACCAACGAAATCAACCGCATGATCATCACCGGCTGGCTGCTGAAGCGGGCCATGAGCGGCCAGCTTGCGCTCATGCCTGCCATCAAGAAGCTGACCGAAGAGATCATGTCCGGCCCGGGCAGCAGCGAGCCGCTCGAAGGCAACCTGGCGGCCGAGCGCACCATGGTGGCCAACGCCAAGAAAGCCACAATGATGCTCGCCGGCGGCGCGGCGCAGAAATATATGATGGCGCTTGCCGATCAGCAGGAGATCATCGCCGCAATCGCGGACATGGTGATCGAGACCTACGGCATGGACTCAGTCATCCTGCGGACGCAGAAGCTGATTGAGCGCAACGGCGAAGCGAAGTCCAAACTTGCGCTCGCCATGGCACAGGTCAGCTTGGCGCATTCCATGGACAAGATCGAAGCCGCTGCGCGCAAGGTCGTCGCCGCCATTGCGGAAGGCGACATGCTTCGCACACAGCTGGTCATCCTGCGCCGGCTCTTCAAGTATGAGCCGTTCAACACGATTGCCCTGACCCAGCAGATCGCCGACCGCATGCTGGAAGCAGGGAAGTACGTGCTGGCATAGACTGCGGGGTTGTCCTTAGAAGCCCTGCTCGCATTGAAAGCGAGCGGGGCTTTTCTATTTAGGTTTCGGCGTGGAGCAGAGGCTGCCCTGAGCGACTGAGCAAAGCGACTAAGTTGAAACGATCTTCACACCTGCGGATTAGGGAGAAAGCTGCCGGCACGTCTCAGGGTGGAGCAGACCTTTAGGTCTGCGGTAAAGCTGCTAAGCTGATCCGGCTTTAGCCGCTGAGGTAACTTTCGCAACGCCTCGACAAAAGTTTAAGCCTCAGAGGCGCGTCAGCTCGCGAATCATCTTCTCCCGCTCCGGCCAACGCTTCACCAATTCTCCCGCTTTCCCGGAAACATAATCTTCATATGCGAATCCCGGCGACATCGTCGTCCCCAGCAAAGCGAAACGCCCTCCCGCTCGAAGCCTGGATCCCTGCCACACTCCACCAGGAACCACGTGCTGCAGCTTCATCCCGCTCGCGATATCAGCGCCAAGTATGATGACCTCAAACTTTCCGTCTTCGTGCAGTTGCAGCATCTCCACGGGATCGCCCAGATAAAAATGGAACATCTCATCCCCGGGCAGGCGATGCATCTCAGAAAACGACTCCGGCGTGAGCAGATAGTAGATCGCTGTCGCCAGAGAGCGCTCACCTGCCGGTGTCTGGCACGTCTGATTGCAGCGATAGGTCTCGGCGAAGAAGCCGCCTTCTTTCGGATGCGGCTGAAGGTTGAGCAGAGATTTGATTTGTTCTACCGTCATAGGAGCTGAGATTATTTTATGGTCATGAACAAGGAATCTGGTTTCATTGCAGACCAACTGCGGCGCGCCTTTGCAGGCGACGCCTGGCATGGCGATCCGCTGAGCAAGATCGTCGCAGGGATTACGGCCGAGCAGGCCAATGCGCGACCAATCGCAGGCGGACACACCATATGGCAACTCGTCCTCCACATTCGAAGCTGGGCAAACGCCGCTGCCGCCAGCACGGAAGGGAAGCCTATGCCATCCTGGCCCGGCGATCTCGAAGACGACTGGCCTTCCGTGAAGGCCACTACAGAAGCAGCGTGGCAGGAGGCCACCAGGGATTTACTCGACGCCGGTCAGAGTCTCGCCGCCAAAATCGAGAATTTCGGAGACGAAAAGCTGAAAGATCTGGTTCCCGGCCGCTCCTATAATTTCCGCCATCTCTTTCACGGCATCGTCCAACACAGCCTCTACCATGCCGGGCAGATCGCGCTTTTGAAAAAAGCGGTACACAAATGAAAAAAGCGGTGGAAAACGCCGCAACAGCATTGTCGCGCGGTCAAGAGCTGGGTTACATTGCAGGGCAATCGTATGTGCCCAGACAATTCACCCCCTGCCCTCAGCAGCGCTGAGGTAGAAGATGCCGTGCGCGCTTTTTGGGATCTTTTTGCTGCCAAGAAGCCGGAGCAGTGGCAAAGCTTTTATGCCGATGTGGCGACCATTTTCGCCACCGGTTCCAAGCGTCCTGAGCCGGCCCGCCTGGTCGTGCTACGGCGCCGTCGCGAGTATCTTTCCAGCAACGCCAAAATGAGGATTGAAGTCGGCCGGATCGAAGTGGAAGTTCTTGGCTCTGGCTGTGCGGTTGCTGCCTATCTCATGCGGCTCCATGCCGAGCAGATCGCCAAAGCGGCTGCTGTCGGGCATCGCGAAAGCGAGGAGCATCTTGAGAATGCTCGCGTCACTCAGGTGTTTATCCGCAGCGAAAATGGCGAGCTGAAGATCGTGCACGAGCACATTTCCGCTCCAAGCTAAAGCCTGTTCCAAAAGCCGGAAATCTCGCGGCCCTCTGTCTGCGGTGTTGTGCTGCGCGCTAGATTCGTAGGCCAGATGCTCAACCAGAATCAGGTCAGGCCAGTAACGCCCCAGGAAATCGAGGCCGCCGTGCGCCGCTACTGGAAAGTCTCTTCAGGAAAGAAAAGCGCAGAGCAGCAGTCTCTCTATTCTGAGATTGCGTCAGTCTTTGCCAGTGGCTCACGCCGTCTGGAGCCCGCGCGACTGGTCTTGCTTCGCCGCCGCCGCGAGTACCTGGAAAGCGCCAGCGTGATGACCGTCGATATCGGCAGGATCGAAGTTGAAGTGCTGGACTCGGCTACCGGAATTGCTGCCTATACCGTCAGCCTGCACGCCGAGCACGTAGCCAAACCTGCTGCGTTCGGCGAAAAGGACATGGAAGAACATATTGACCATGCTCGCGTGACGCACGTTTTCCAGCGTGGTGAAGATGGGCAGCTCAAGATCGTGCACGAGCACATCTCCGCCCCGGAGGTTGAGCATTAGTCTGCCACTTGCGCGGTCATCTCCTGAGCGGGAGCGCCGGCCTCCATCTGCTGGGCCACGATCAATTCGCGTGCAGCAGGCCGTAGTGACGGCAAGTGCAGGGTGAAGATGATTCCACCGATAATGGCTATCATTCCCCCCATCGCCACCGTCCACGGAGCGCCAATCTTGTGCGCGACACTGCCAGCCAGCAGCGCCCCAAACGGGGCCATGCCCATAAACATCATCGAATAGACCGCCATCACGCGTCCCCGCAGATGATCCGGCACCATGCTCTGCACCAGCGTATTGGACGAGGCCATCTGGATCATGATGGCCAATCCCACGGGAATCAGCATCACCGCGGAAAGCCACAGCCTGCGTGAGAAGGAGAAGAGGATCAGCGCTGCGCCAAAGCTCATGCTCGCGGTGGCTACCCAGCGGCCCAGGCCCTGTATGGATTTCTTCATCGCCAGCGTGAGCGCGCCGCAGAGCGCGCCAAAGCCTGAACATCCCATCAGCAGTCCTAGGGCGGCTGGTCCGCCGTGGAGGATCTGGTCGGCGAAGATGGGCATGAGCACCGCGTAAGGCATCGCCGTAAAGCTCACCAATCCCAGCAGCAGAAGAAGAGCCCGTATCGGACCGGTCTGGCCCACAAACTTGAATCCCTCAAGAACGTTCTGCAGCGGCGAGCCCTTGAGCGCTGATCGCGGACGGTCGATTGTCATCATCAACAGCCCGGTAATCACCGCTATGAAACTTACCGCGTTGGCGAAAAAGCACCAGCCTTCACCGATCAACGCGACAACAATGCCTGCGGCTGCTGGGCCAATCACGCGGGCTCCATTAAACATTGAAGAATTGAGCGCGATGGCATTCACCAGGTCACTGCGGTCCACCATGTCGGTGATAAAGGCCTGGCGTGCCGGAATATCGAAAGCGTTGACCACGCCCAGCAGTGCGGCGAGAACCATCAACTCCCAAACCGTGATCTTGTGCGTGAGTGTCAGGATCGCCAGCAGGAAGGCGAGCACCATCATGCAGGACTGCGTGATGACCAGAATTGTGCGGCGATTGTGACGGTCCGCAACAGTTCCGCCGATCGGCGCCAGCAGAAAAACCGGAATCTGGCTGGCAAATGCCACCGTTCCCAGCAGCAGCGCGGACCCTGTGAGCCGGTAGACCAGCCACGATTCGGCAACCTGGTCCATCCAGGTGCCGACCAGCGAAATTAACTGGCCGGAGAAGAAGAGCTGGTAATTGCGGTGGCGGAGCGCCCGCAAAGCGTCCGGCCAGTTGGAAGTTTTCGGTTGGTCAACCTCGATATCAGCCATTGGATACAGCAGTTGGATGGCGGTTCCCGCACCCACGATGCAAATTGCCGGGCTGATCTTAATTCCGGCTGGTTAGGGTCAAAATTCCCCTGCCCGCAGCGTGCTCCGGCGAGAGACTCCGGCATCTAGTCAGGCAGTAGCTCACCGGTACCGCACCATCGGTCCCAAGCCCCAGGAGTCTCATCGTGACCAGAAATGCCCTCCCTCTCCTTTTCACAACATTGCTACTTGTTTTGAGTTTAAGCGCAACCGCCCAGCAATTGCCGGACGTTGACAGCGTGCAGGACCTGCCGTCCACCACGCCGCCAGCTCCTAAATACCAGCGGTTGAATCCGTTCTCGATTCAATCGCAACCTGATTTCCTGAATGCCGATACGTTTGCCGCTGCCACCACCGTGCATCAGGCTGCAACTCCGTTTTCGCTCGCCAATGTCATCTCTGTCGTGAATTTCCAGGGTTCGTTTGCAGGCCGCGGAAAAACCTGGCCGTTCACCATGATCGGGTTCTCGCCCTCCAGCGGAGCCGTAAGCAGTATCCCGGCAAAGATCGTCAGCGTATCGCTCAAATTGCAGAACGCTGACCTGGTAACGTTCACAACTGTCTCGAACTCGAGTTTTGAAGGTCCCACGCTGAACTCGCCAAATTTCAAGCCGGCGAGTTACTCCAGCGGCAGTGCCATTCAATATGCTGACGCGGTGCATCGCGCCGAGTTCTTCCACGCCATGAAAAGCACGTGGCACACGGTCCTCACCCCTGCAACGCTGGTGCAGCGCGTGGCCATCACGGTGCCGAGATTCACTACCATTACCCTGAACGGCAAAAAGACCCAGGTGCGCACCTATTTCACCGGCAAGGCAAGCGACGGCCACATCGTTGTCTTCCTGCTCGACCAGTTCTTTGATCAGAAGATATCCGGTCTGGTGGTAAACCAGATCAATTCCGGGCACTACTCCACCAGGTCGGTCAACATGGCGTTGTTCCCGAACACCTTCCTCTATTCGGTAAACAGCACCGGAGGCATGGGCGCATGCTGCGTTCTGGGCTTTCACACCTATTTCACCAATAATGCCAGACCCATTGAGTCCCGCTGGGTTTTTGTCTTCGCCAGCTGGATTTCGCCCGGCACTTTTTCCGGCGGCTTTCAGGACGTGACCGCGGTTAGCCATGAGATTTCAGAAGCCTTCGATGATCCGTTCGTCAATAACCTGGTTCCGGCCTGGCAATTCCCCAATGAGCCAGGCACGTGCCAGGACAATCTGGAGGTCGGCGATCCGGTTGAGGTCCTTTCCAACGCCGTATTCCCGGTAAAGATCGGGACGGTCACGTATCACCCGCAAACGGAGGCTCTGCTGCAGTGGTTTGAGGAGAAGTCGCCCTCCACGGCGATCAGTGGTGCGTTCAGTTATCCCAACCTGAAATCCCTGACTGCGCCGGCGAAAGCGTTTGGGCCCCTGACCTGTCCGTAATGCAAAAGCTGAAAAGGCGGCGCACTCCTGACGCGCCGCTTTTCCCAGCCTCATCAGGGACCAGATAACTCGAATCTCCCCATCGTCAATTTGCATCTTTAGTCTGACACTGGTAATCTAACTAACCAGTTAGTTAATTAATTCGGTCGCTCAAATCTGCCCCGTCGCAACTTGGCGGACTCAGGCTTTTTGGCAAAGTGTAAGTGCAATGCAATGAACGCATCTAAACCGAAAATGTACGAAAGAAGACCGCAATAATGAGGACGTATTCAGTCCTGTTGGCTCTCGTCTGTTCAGTCGCGACCGGTGCATTCGGCCAGATTGGACCGCAGGTTGGTGCCACGGGTTCCAATGCGAACGATCAGCAGTCCACTCAGAACCAGAGCAGTGTATCGGCAGGTGCTGCTCCAGCCACGCCGCAGCCCGCCACGCAAACGTTTGGAGCGTTCAGCGGCAGCGGGCGCGTGGATAAGTTGGTGCCCCAGGTTCTGGACATCTCCATCGTTGATGCCATTGATCGCGGGATTCGCCACAACCTCGGCCTTCTGCTTTCGCAGGAACAGACGCAAACCGCGCGTGCGGCCTATCGCCGGGCCCTGAGCTCTCTGCTGCCCAACATCTCCGGTCGCGCGAATGACAGCGTGCAGCAGATCAACCTTGCCGCTTTCGGCATACCACTTCCCGCCGGGTTAAAGTCTCCTCTGGTAGGTCCGTTCAACGTTATGGACGCGCGTGTAGTGATGAATGAAACCTTCCTTGATTTCAGCGCGCTGAATCGGGTGCGCCAGTCAACCGAGAATGAAAAGACGGTAAAGTTTACGGTGCAGGATGCGCGCGAGCTGGTCGTCCTCGTGGTCGGGAACCAGTATCTGCTTACCCTGGCGGCCGCGGCGCGCCTCGATACCGCTAAAGCGCAGCTCACCACCGCAGAAACAATTTTCCGCCAGACGCAGGACCTCAAAAGTGCCGGTGTGGCTGCGGGAATTGACGTTCTCCGTGCGCAAGTCCAGATGAAGACGCAGCAGCAGCGCGTGCTCGCCGCAGACGACCAGTACCAGCAGCAACGCATGGCGCTGGCCCGGATCATCGGCCTGCCGGTGGGGCAGCAATACCGGCTGACCGATACGGTCCCCTATGCTCCACTCCCGGGACTCGATTTCCAGCAGCAACTCGAGCAGGCATACAAGCAACGCCCTGAGTATCTGGCCGCGGAATCGCGGGCACATGCGGCTGAATTGGCCGTCAAGGCCGCTAAAGGTGAAGCCCTGCCCACGGGCCAGTTGAATGGTGATATCGGATATCTGGGTAACCGCTTTTCCAACATGGAGAACACTTACACCATTGCCGCGGGCGTGCGGATTCCAATTTTCCAGGGTGGACGCGTCCGCGCCGACGTGGCGCAGGCCGAATCCGACCTGCACTCCGCGCAGTTGCAGCTTGAGGACCTTCACAATCGCGTGGAGCAGGAGATCCGCTCCGCGCTGCTCGACGTCAACACATCTGACCAGCAGGTGGGGGTGGCGCGTGAGTCCATCAATCTTTCCAACGAGCAGCTGCGCCAGTCGCAGGACCGCTTCTCGGCCGGCGTATCCGGCACGCTGGAAGTGGTGCAGGCACAGGAAGCCGTGGCAACATCCAATGAGCAATACATCCAGTCCTTATATCTGAACAACGTGGCCAAGCTGACTCTGGCGCGCGCCTTGGGCGTGGCGGAGAAGCAGGTCAAGGCGTTTCTGGGAGGGAAATAACGTGGCCGAGCCGGTTAAAGTTTCGCCGACGTACGAGGAAGAAGAGGACGTTAGAGAGCCTCGCCGCGTGGAAGATGAACACGTGGAGCAGCCCTCCGGTGAGCGCCGCAGTCTTCGCGAGCGCCGCGCCGGCTTTTTCCGCGAACATCCCAATGCCAAATGGGTGCTGCTGCTGGTTCTGCTCGCCTTAATTGCCGGCGCCATTTTCGTGTGGCATTACTATTCGGTAAGGGAATCCACTGACGATGCGCAGATCGACGGGCACATCAATCCCATCAGCGCACGCGTGGGCGGGACCGTGCAGAAGGTCTATTACGACGACAATCAGGTAGTCCAGGCCGGAGCGCTTCTGGTGGAACTCGATCCCAAAGACTATGAAGTCGCGCTGGCGCGCGCCAAGGCCGATCTGGCGAATGCTGAGATGAATTCGGCGGCCGCCCACGTGAACATTCCTCTAACCACCACGACCAGTTCCAGCCAGCTTGTGGCAGCGGATGCTGCGGTCCGAGCGGCGGATCGTGATGTTCAGGCCGCGCAGGCGCGGGTGCAGGAAGCCCAGGCCAATTACACCAAGCTGGCGACCGACCTCAAGCGTATGGAGACACTCGTCGCCAAGGACGAGGTTTCGCGCCAGCAATATGACGCTGCCGTCGCCGGAGCAGCCGCTGCCAAGGCAACACTGGAGGCCGCGAATTCGAATGTCGCCAGCGCCGAAGGGCGCGCGGCGCAGGCCAAAGCGAACGCCGATGCAGCTCATACTGTGCCGGAACAAGTGAAGGTAACGCGGGCAAAAGCCGGCGCAGCCGCCGCTGACGTGCAGCGTTTCAAGGCCGCAGAAGAAATGGCTGAACTCAACCTTCAGTACACGAAGATCTACGCTCCCGTGAACGGCGTGCTCGGCAAACGCAGCGTGGAGCCGGGACAGGTCATTCAGCCGGGCCAGCCGCTGTTCTCCATCGTGAATCTTGATGATCTGTGGGTTACCGCCAACTTCAAGGAGACGCAGCTGAAGCAGATGCACCCAGGGCAGAAAGTTGAGATCGCTGTGGATGCTTACGGTCATACGGTCGCCGGCACGGTGGAATCCATTGGCGGCGCCACCGGCGCGCGTTACAGCCTGCTTCCGCCGGAAAACGCCACGGGCAACTACGTGAAGGTTGTGCAGCGAATCCCGGTACGCATCCGCATTGACCGTGGACAGGACCCCAACCACCAGTTGCGTCCCGGCATGTCCGTTGTGCCCACAGTTTATTTAGGCAGCTAATCCCAGCCCGCTTTGCAGGCGGCAGATCAATTTCAGCAGCTTTCGTGTGATTGGATCGCAGCAGCAGGGAAGTTCTGTTTCAGAAGATGGAATCGCCTAACCAGCCCGTCATCAATCCGTGGATCGTCGCCATCTCGGTGATGCTCGGCACCTTTATGGAGGTGCTGGACACAACCGTAGTCAACGTGTCGCTGCCCCACATCGCGGGGAACCTTTCTGCGAGCACTGACGAAGCTACCTGGGTGCTGACGTCGTATTTGGTCTCGAATGCTATTGTCCTGCCGCTGACTGGTTGGCTGGCGAACCACTTTGGCCGCCGCAACGTGCTACTGGTTTCCGTGGGCGGGTTCACCGTTTTTTCATTTCTGTGCGGACTGGCGCCCAACCTGCCCGCTCTGATCATCTTCCGCATCCTTCAGGGCGCTACCGGAGGCGGCTTGCAGCCTCTTTCACAGGCCATCCTCATGGAGGCTTTTCCGCCTGCCCAGCGCGGGAAAGCTATGGCTTTCTGGGCGCTCGGCATTGTGGTGGCGCCCATGCTCGGGCCTGTGCTGGGTGGCTGGATCACTGACAGCTACAGCTGGCGCTGGCTTTTCTACATCAACATCCCGGTTGGGATCGCCGCTGTGGCGATGGCTCTGCTCTTCATTCACGATCCGCCTTACATCAAGCGCGGTGAAGGCGGCGTGGATTATTGGGGCATTGGCTTTCTTGCTCTGGGCATCGGATGCCTGCAGGTCATGCTGGACAAGGGCCAGGAAGAAGACTGGTTTGCCTCTCACTTCATTGTCTGGCTGTTCGTGCTCTGCGTGGTGGGATTTATCTTTTTCGTCGTTCGCGAACTGATGACCCGCGATCCGGTTGTGCATCTCTCGGTTTTCAAGGTTCGCACCTACAGCACCGGTGTGTTCCTGATGACCGTGCTCGGCTTCGTTCTTTACGGCAGCACCGTGCTGCTTCCGCTCTGGCTGCAGACGCTCATGGGATATTCAGCCCTGCAGGCAGGCATTGCAATGCTGCCTCGCGGACTCGGCTCGTTCCTCTTCATGCCGGTGGTCGGTATCCTGATGGGCAAGATCGAGCCGCGTAAGCTGCTCGGAACCGGACTGCTGGTGGCAGGTTATAGCCTCTACGCGCTCTCGCGCCTCAACCTGAACGCCGGTTACTGGGACATTTTCTGGCCGCAGCTGATTCAGGGAATGTCCATGGGCCTTCTCTTTGTGCCGCTGACCACGATCACCAACGATCCTATCCCCAAGGAAGAGATGGGCAACGCCACTAGTCTTTTCAACCTGATGCGCAATATCGGCGCGAGCATCGGCATCGCCAGTGTGACCACAATGTTTGCCCGCCAGAACCAGCGCCATATCAATGAGCTGGGAGCGTTTATCAATCAGTTCAATCTGGCCGCGCGGAACATGCTTGACCAGCTGCAGCGCTTCTTCATCTCACGAGGAATGGATTCAGCCACAGCTTCCCGGCAGGCGCATGCCGGAGTCTTCGGCATGGTCCAGCAGCAGGCTGCCATGATGTCTTACACGGATGTGTTTTTCATCCTGGCGGTCATGTTTGTCGCTTGCCTGCCCTTGATTTTGATCATGAAGAAGCCCGGTAAACGCGGCGGCGGCCCGGAGAGCATGGCACACTGAACTCTCCCGATTATGAAGAGGATTTAA
>JBAIYI010000439.1:0-3325 GCA_037915955.1 Terriglobales bacterium | reverse complement strand
GGCGAGGACTTCGCGCGAGACTTCCAGAAATTTGGCGTAGTGCCCGTGACGGCTGGAGCCGTCGTGGCCGGCGTCGTGCTCGGCGATCAGTGAGGCCAGCTGGTGGTGGTAGTGCGAGGCAAGGTCTTCGTAAATTTCGGCCATGCTGTGGCCGTCAGCCTGTTCAGACTGGTCGCCCTCGCCCGCGCAAGCGGCCTCCAGATAATCCAGCGCTGCGCGGACCATGGCGCGGCGCGCCTCTTCCTCTTCCTCAGAGCCGGTTGAGCCGGCAAGGCCGAGCAGGCGAATCAGCGCAGGCAGAGTCAAACCCTGCAACACAAGCGTCACCAGGATTACGCAAAACGTAAGAAAGATGATGAGATTGCGCTGCGGGAAAGGTGTGCCATCCTGCATGAGTTCGGGCAGGGAAATGGCTGCGGCGAGCGCGATCACGCCGCGCATCCCCGTCCATCCGATCACGAAGCTGGTCCTGAGTGACGGCCGTTCCTGCTTCTGTCCGAGGAAGCGCGTGCGAACGAAGTGGGCCACGCGCGCGCCGGGGAACACCCAGATCAGGCGCAGCACAATCACCACCACGCTGAAGAGCACGCCCAGAAAGATCAGTTCACGCATTCCGTAGCCGCGGATCCCGGCAGCCACATAATGCATTTGCAGGCCGATAAGGACGAAGACGAGCCCGTTCAGAATAAACGTCAGCGCGTCCCACAATGCGTTCACCTGCATGCGCACCCCCGGCGAGAAGAAGAGTGCGCTGCGGCGGCTTAAATAAAGACCGCAGGCCACAACTGACAGGATGCCCGAGGCATGAATGGACTCTGCAGCCAGATAAGCGGCGTAGGGCACCAGCAGACTGATCACGCTTTCAATGCGGGCGTCGTCAACGCGCTTTTCAAACCAATAAACCACCCAGCCCAGCACCAGCCCCACTACCAACCCGGCAATCACGAGCCAGGCCAGGCGCAGCAGTCCACCCGTGACAGTGGGAACAGAAGTGCCTGTCACCAGCGAGATGCCGAATTCGAGCGCGAGAAGGCCGGTGGCGTCGTTGACCAGGCTCTCGCCTTCAAGGACATCAACAATCCGGCGGGGCAGCCCGATGCGACGGGCGATCGAGGTCGCCGCAATCGCATCCGTGGTGGCGATCACCGCGCCAAGCACAACGCCCAGGCGCCAGTCGAACCCCGGAAAAACCAGGTGCGCGACGCCGGCAACGCCCACCACAGTGAAGCCAACCAGCCCGAATGCCAGCAGCAGAATGCTGGTCAGGTTGTAATAGAAGTCGCGCCAGGAGGTGAGCCACGCCGCGGAGTAGAGTAGTGGCGGAAGAACCACGACAAAAATAATGTCGGGATCCAGCCGCACGCGTGGGATCCCGGGGATAAAGCTCAGCGCCAGGCCGGCAATGACCAGGATGATGGGGTACGGCGTACGGAGCTTGCGCGCCAGCGTGGCAAAGACGGCCACAAACAACAGAAGCAGAAACATGACCATTTCTGTTGCGTGAATGCCGCTGTGCACCGCTCCTCCTCGAAAACAAACAGTGTATCGAATGGGACGAGTTGCAGAAATCAAGGGGCGAATCGCCCCTTCCTTCTGCAGCACAGTTAAGAAGAGTAAATCCGAATCTTCTGCTGCCTTGCCGCTGAAACTTTCCCAGCTGCCCCGAATCTCACGCGAGCCACTTTTTTCATTTCTGTACAGGAAAGGAATTTCTTCGAATGAAACAGTTATCTCGTCTGCTAACCATCGGTCTGCTCGCGGCCTCCATGTCCGCTTTTGCCCAGAGCGGCGGCTCGCAACAGCCCGATTCACAGAAGCAGGACGGAACCATGAAGCCCGACAACAACATGCAGTCTGACAATGGCATGAAGCCTGACAACTCGACGAAACATGATGACGGCATGATGCAGGACAGCAAGAAATCAGGCAAGAAAGCTAAAAAGCACAAGCACAAGAAAGCCAAGGAAGGCGACAGCGGGATGAAGCAAGACGACTCGATGAAGATGTAAAAGTTTCCCATCGATTCAGTTGAATGCAGGGAGCCGCAGGATTGTCCTGAGCTGCGGCTTCCTGCCGTTTCCAGCCAGGAGAAGGAAAGAGGTTTGGAGATGTTGCAGTTTCAGGAGAAGCTCTCAGCAAATGGCTGGGCACAGTTGCCCTTGCGCCTTTTGATCGGGTTTGGATTTGCCGCGCATGGGTATGCCAAGCTCAGCCGCGGACCGGAAAAGTTCTCTGCAATTCTTGCCGCTCTCGGCGTGCCGCATCCACACTTGATGGCCTGGCTGACGGCTCTGTTTGAATTCGCGGGAGGCATCAGCGTAATGGCAGGAGCGTTTGTGCTGCTCCTGAGCGGGCCGCTCATTGCAATCATGCTCACTGCTTTATTCAGCGTTCATTTTCAGTATGGTTTCTCTTCTGTCAGGCTTAAGGCGGTCACGCCGGCAGGCGCGCAGTTCGGGCCAATCGGATATGAGATGAACCTCCTTTATATAGCGGGCCTGCTGACGCTGGCGATGTGCGGGGCCGGAAAGCTTTCCCTGGACAAGTATCTGGCGAACAGAAGACCGATGCGCAGCCGTATGCCTCAGGATTCGCGGGCAGACGCGCAGGCCCGACACTGATGGTCTCAGTGCGCCCGGCCACATGAACAGCGTACTCATGTACCTTTGTCGCCCCGACCCGGCTTCAGCAAAATAGACGAAGCAAGACACCCACAGGCCCCGAGACGGGCCATGCGGGCACAAATCTGGCGAGAGGGCCAAGGTGCAGGAAAAAACGACGGAAGCGGGCAGCTGGTTTTACGCAATGAAGACGGTGATTGCTGTAGCAGCAGTTGCGGGCTGTTGTGCGGTACTTGCAGGATGCAACAAGAGTCCAGCCCAGTCAGCGCCTCAGCCCAAGCCGGCTACACAGAAGGTTGATAACTCTCCGGCTGGGCAGCTGCGCGCCATCGGCGATCGCGCCGTGGCGGCGGTGATTGCCAAGGACCCCAAGGCGCTTGGGGAGTATGACCACAATCCTGAAGACCAGATGTCCCTCAGCGATAACAAGAGCGAGCTTTACTGCTACCTTTTTGATTCCAGCTGCATCCCCGGAGGAAACCGGAGAGCCATTTACGACCTGTTTTCCTCTGTGCCCAGGCTCGGCATTGATGCTTCCGTGGCCAACCTGCAAGGCAAGAACTATGGCCTGCTGATGTTTTACGACAAGTCACAGGTTTCCGAAGCGGAGCTCTACTTGCCGGAATTTCAGTGCAGTGACCGGGCGCTGAAAGGAACGGTCTTATGGCGGTTCGTGGAGACTGCGGGCAAGTGGGACACGACCA
>JBAIYI010000476.1:0-6434 GCA_037915955.1 Terriglobales bacterium | reverse complement strand
CCGGCGCTATTTTCTCCGGATTTGCCATGGTGCTGATCCTGGCGATTCCGTTCCGCTATCTGTACGGAATGCAGGATTACATCACGCTACGCCACCTGCAGAACTGCGCCAAGCTGATGCTGGCCACAGGCATGATCGTGGCTTACGCCTACCTGCTGGAAATGTTTATTGGCTGGTACAGCAACGATAAGTTCGAACTGGGGTTGGTACACAACCGCCTCCATGGGCCCTATTCCGGTTTTTACTTTACCCTGATTTTCTGCAACATCATCACTCCCCAGAGCCTCTGGTTCAACAAGGTGCGCTCCACGCCGTGGATGCTGTTCGTGATCTCCTGCATTGTCCAGACCGGCATGTGGCTGGAGCGATTCGTGATTGTGGTGCTCAGCCTGAACCGCGACTTCCTGCCCAGTTCGTGGGGTATGTACTGGTTCACCAAGTGGGACGTGATGACCCTGCTCGGAACCATGGGCTTCTTCACGCTCCTGTTCTTCCTGTTCATAAGGTTTATGCCCGCGATTTCAATCTTTGAAATTCGCACGCTGCTGCCGCAATCGAAGGTGAAGGAATGACGGCCCAACCCATTTACGGACTGATGGCTGAATTCGATAACCCCACGGACCTGGTGCACGCCGCCGAGGCGGCCTATGCCGCGGGTTATCGAAAGATGGACACTTACTCACCGTACCCTCTGGAGGAAGCGGCAGAGGCGATCGGGGCCCATCACAATCGCGTGCCCCTGATTTGCCTGATCGGCGCCATGCTGGGGATGATCGGCGGTTACTCGCTCGAATACTGGGTTTCCGCAATCAACTACCCGATTAACGTAGGTGGTAAGCCGTTCCACGCCTGGCCTGCGTTCATCCCGGTGACATTTGAATGCGCCGTGCTTGGTGCTTCTCTCGCGACCGTATTCGGCATGCTCGCACTCAACGGCCTGCCGCAGCCTTATCATCCGGTGTTTAACGTGCCTTCTTTCACCGGAGCCAGCACAGACAGGTTTTTCCTGTGTATTGAATCCCAGGATCCCCGGTTCAGCCCGGCGGACACGAGGAAGTTTCTTGAATCGCAGCATCCTTTCGAAGTCACGGAGGTGCCGTATTAAGGCCCCGGCACAAATGCGGGTTGTGCTGCTGGCGATCTCCGCGGCGTCCATTCTCGCCGGCTGTCGCCAGGACATGCACAACCAGCCGAAATTCATCCCCTTGCGTCCCAGCGACTTCTACGGTGATCGCCGCTCCGCTCGCTATCCCGTTCCAGGTACAGTGGCGCGTCTGGAAGATGCAGCCGTGGATCGTGAACAGCTCGATCCGAACAGCTACTTCCTTTCCGGCAAGCATGGCGCGCTCTTTGGCAATGAACTGCCCACGCAGGTTGCGCCGGATGGTAAAGCCACACTCGAGCTGCTGAATCGCGGAGAGGAGCGCTACAACATCTACTGCGTTCCCTGCCATTCCCGTGTGGGCGATGGAAATGGCATGATCGTGCAGCGCGGATTCAAGCATCCGCCCACATTCCACCAGACACGTTTACGCAACGCGCCCCTGGGTCATTTTTATGACGTCATCAGCAACGGCTGGGGCGCCATGCCGGATTATGCCGCGCAGATTCACCCCGCGGACCGCTGGGCGATTGCAACGTACATCCGCGCCTTGCAGTTAAGCCAGAACGCCCAGGATGCTGACGTCGCAGCGGCGGATCGCGATAAGATGAACGCGCCTTCAGCCCCTGTACAGATTCCCGACACTTCTTACATCAGCCCAACAGCCATGCAGCCTAATGTTCCCGTAGCAGCGCCAACTCCCGGACCGAAGGGCCAGCTGAAAACACACGAGCGACCGGAGGAGAAGAAGTGAGTACAAGCGCTCTACGCATCACACCCCAGGATTACGCGCCTCCCAGTGTCGTCGGCCGCATGGGCAGTATGGCAATCATTCCCGGTGTTCTGGCGCTGGTCGCCATTGTGGTCTGCGCCTTCCTGTTCCCGAACGGCTGGACCATCTTCCTGCGCGCCTGGCTCTACGCCTTCCTGTTCTGGCTTGGATTGTCCTTAGGCTCCCTCGTGTTGCTGATGCTCCAGTACACCAGCGGAGGAAACTGGGGCAGAGTTGGTCGCCGCTTCTGGGAAGCCGCTGCCAGCCTCATCCCGATGATGTTCGTTTTCTGGCTGCCGATCGCCGTAGGCATGAAGCAGCTCTATCCCTGGGCCAGCATGACTCACGATCAGGCTGTCCGGGAACTCGGCCAGAAGGCTGTTATGTATCTCACGCCGTTCGGCTTCTGGTTCCGTGGCGTGGTTTATTTCATCGGATGGTTCGCCCTTTACTGGTTCCTGCAGCGCTGGTCAGAGCGAGAAGAGGCCGGCCTCACCACCCCGGCGGAATTCGTGAGGGTGCAGAACGTGAGCGGCGCAGGGATCGTTTTCTACGCTGCCACGATTACCTTCGGTTCCATCGATTGGGCCATGTCGCTGGATCCCAAGTGGTATTCCACGGTGTGGGGCATGATTTTCATGGTGGGCGAGGTCCTAACGGCCCTGTGTTTCACCATCTGGCTTCTGGTGAAGCTGGCTCCCATGGAACCAGTTTCCCGGATGTTCAAGATTGATTACCTGCACGACTTTGGCAAGCTGATGTTTGCCTTCGTCGTATTGTGGGCGTACGTTTCCTTCTCGCAATGGCTGATCATCTGGTCAGGAAACCTGCTGGTTGAGATTAAGTGGTACCTCATCCGATTGCGTGGAGGCTGGCAGTACTTCGGTATGCTGCTGATCTTCGTACACTTCTGTTTCCCCTTTGCCGTGCTGCTCTCGCGCAACATCAAACGGCAGGGAGGCAGGCTGGTGAAGATCGTGTTCCTGATCCTGGTGATGCGGCTCATCGATCTCGCCTGGTTTACGGCGCCGAATTTTTATCCCGGTGAGGGGCTGAGCCGGTTTGGCCTGGCCGACGGAATTATGTATGTGCTCGCGCCCATCGCGATCGGTGGAATCTGGTTGTGGGCATTCTTTCTCCGGCTAAGCAAACGTTCGCTGATGCCCGTAAACGATCCTCAGTTTGTTCAGATGCTGGAAGCAAAACATGGATAACTTTCACGGACAATCGGGAAGTCTGCACGTAAAGGAAGGTCACGAGGAGAGCGACCTCAGCATACGCGGAATCGTGTTGTTTCTGGTCAGTCTGGCTGTTTCCGGCGTGATCCTTGCGCTCCTGTGCCTGGGCTTTTACAAGTTCCTGGAGTCGCAACGCAAGGCGAATGAGCCGAAGATGACCATGACCGAAGACCAGCTCTTCAAGCAGCGTGAAGCATTGCAAGAAACAGAGGCCAGGACGCCGCTGCCGGAAGGTAAGGAAGGCGTGAGACCGCTACCCGATTGGTATGGTCGCGGGAAAATGGACGAACACCTGACACGCACCTTCCCCGGTCCTCGCCTTCAGTATGACGATGTCTATGACATGGCGTTGTTTCGCGACTCCGAAGAAAAATGGCTGAGCTCCGCGGGCAAGGACAAGAACGGCAATATCCATATCTCCATTGATCAGGCCAAGCAGTTGCTGGTGCAGCGCGGATTACCGCAGGTGCCCGCTGCCGCTCTGCAGCCCAATAACCTGCCCACGGCGGTGCCGATGGTGCCGGCAGGTCCGAGCAGGAAATAGAGTTTTTGAACAGGAGTTAATGGCAGTTTTGAAGTACTGCAACACAATTCGGAATATGGCTATGGCAGCGCTGCTGGGTCTGGCGGCCGGCTCTGCCGCATTCGCCCAGGTGGCAGCCCCGCGCATGCAGCCGGCAGATGGGTCCAGCAACCAGAAGCTCGCGATTTTTGACCAGATTGGTATTGAACAAAACCTCAATCAGCAAGTCCCTTTGGACCTGACATTCACTGATGAGAACGGGCAGCAGGTGCAGCTGAAGCAGTACTTTGGCAAGAAGCCAGTGATCCTGAGCCTGGTTTATTTCCAGTGCCCCATGCTGTGCTCACAAGTGCTGAACGGATTGACGGGCGCACTGAACGGAATTGTCCGCTTTAACGTTGGTCGTGATTTTGACATTGTGACCGTAAGCTTTGACCCTCGCGACGATGCCAAGGCGGCAGCGGAAAGCAAGAAGGAATATATCAAGCGGTATCGCCGGCCGGGAGCCGCCGAAGGCTGGCACTTCCTAACGGGCCAGGAAGATCAGATCAAGGCGCTGGCCCATGCCGTAGGCTTCCGCTATGCATGGGATCCACAGATTCAACAGTACGCTCATGCCAGCGGCATCATGCTGCTTACGCCGGATGGCCGTATGGCGCAGTATTACTACGGAATCGAATATGCCCCGCGCGATATCCAGTTTGGGATCATCGAGGCATCGCAGGGGAAGATTGGCAATGTGGTGGATAAAGTACTGCTGTACTGCTACCACTACGATCCCGCCCGGGGAAAATATGGGGCGGTGATTTTCAATATTTTGAGGGTGAGTGCGCTGGCCACGGTGCTCGTCCTGGGCGGCTTCATGATCGTGATGTTCCGCCGGGACGCGCTTGCAGCCAGGCAGAGCCGTTTTTAACCAGGACAGCCGAATAGATGCAATTTAAACTCCCATTATTTCCGGAGCAGGCCTCAACAATCGCCACGCAGGTAGATGCTTTCTATCTGTTCCTGGTGCTGGTGACGACCTTCTTCTCCCTGCTTGTCGCCCTGCTGATCCTGTTCTTCATCATCAGGTACCGGAAGAGCCCGGACCGACAAGCTGAGCAGATCCATGGTTCCACGCTGCTGGAGATCATCTGGACCGCGATTCCGCTGGGTATCTCCATGGTGATATTTGTCTGGGGCGCCACTCTGTATTACGACATTGAAAACCCGCCGCAGAACGCCATGGAGATTTACGGCGTGGGCAAGCAATGGATGTGGAAGTTCCAGCACCCGGGCGGACAACGCGAAATCAATACCCTTCATGTCCCCACTGGAAAACCGGTGAAGGTGACACTGATTTCACAAGACGTGATTCACGACTTCTTTGTGCCGGCGTTTCGCGTGAAAACAGACGTTCTGCCGAACCGATATGTCACCGCATGGTTCACGCCCACCACGGCGGGCAGCTATCACCTCTTCTGCTCGCAGTACTGTGGCACCAAGCACTCAGAGATGGTCGGGCAGGTGATTGTGATGGAGCCTGAAGCGTACGCCGAGTGGCTGGCCAGCGGCAAAGCGGAAGGTTCACTGGCATCGCAGGGTGAAAAGCTGTTTCAGGAATTTGGCTGCACCACCTGTCATCGTCCTGACTCCGGCGCGCGGGGCCCGAACCTTGCCGGACTTTATGGCCGGCCCGTCCGCCTGAGCGACAACCGTGTGGTGCTGGCGGATGATAATTACATCCGCGAATCGATTCTCAATCCGAACGCGAAAATCGTGAACGGCTTCCAGCCGATCATGCCCACCTTCCAGGGCGTGGTCAGCGAAGAAGGCCTGATTCAGATCACTGAGTACATCAAGCATCTTTCAGTGCAGGATGCTGATCCACTCAATAACCGCAGCAACCCGACCGTGCTGCGTGATAACGAAGTACCAACGATCCAGCAAGAGCTTCAAAGGGGTGGCCAGCCAGCACCGTCCGGGAAGAACCAATGAGTACCCAAGTCACAACCGTCGCGCCGGTCATGCCGGCAAAGCACTACCTGAATGACAATTATGGGATCCGCTCCTGGCTCCTGACCAAGGACCACAAGCGCATCGCGATCCTGTACCTCGTCTCGATTACGTTCTTCTTTTTTCTGGGCGGCATTTTCGCGGCGCTGATCCGGCTGGAACTGCTTACGCCACAGGGCGACCTGTTCCAGTCCGATACCTATAACAAGCTCTTCACCATGCACGGCATCAACATGGTTTTCTTTTTCCTGGTGCCGTCAATCCCGGCAACGCTGGGGAACTTTGTGCTGCCGATCATGCTCGGTGCAAAGGATCTTGCGTTCCCCAAGATCAACCTGCTGAGCTGGTACATCTATATCGGGGCGGCCTTCTTTTCGCTTGCCACCATGGTCAGCGGTGGCGTGGACACGGGCTGGACGTTCTATACGCCTTTGAGCAGCGGCTTTTTGCGAACGCACGTCGCCCTGATGGCCGTGGGCATCATTCTTGCCGGGTTCTCGTCCATCTTCACGGGATTGAATTTCATTGTCACCGTGCACCGCATGCGCGCGCCGGGATTGACCTGGGGCAGGCTGCCTCTGTTCGTATGGTCGAACTACGCTACCAGCCTGATCATGGTGCTGGCCACTCCGGTATTGGCGATCACGCTGATCCTGCTGGCCTTGGAGCGCGGTTTCCACATTGGAATTTTTGATCCCAAGCTGGGCGGCGACCCGGTGCTGTTCCAGCACATGTTCTGGTTCTACTCCCACCCCGCGGTGTACATCATGATCCTGCCGGGCATGGGTGTGATCAGCGAAC
>JBAIYI010000242.1:0-1898 GCA_037915955.1 Terriglobales bacterium | reverse complement strand
GTGGATTCGACCAGCAGAGTGCCATCGGAAGCCAGAGTACGGAAATTGGGAGAGTAGTAGACGTCTCCGGGAAGCGGGGGCACAGCGATGCGGCCTCCCGTTTCGAGGTCGATGAGGGTGCATTGATGGGAGTCCGGGCCGCGCGGTCCGACGGTGAGCAATGCCCAGCGGCCGTTGCGGCTGAGTTGGAGTTCGCCCTCTCCGAGGTCGAGATTCTGCTTGCCGCGGAGATAGGCTTCGGCTGCGACGGGCGGCATGCAGTCCGGAGCCGCGGGGCAAATGTCATACAGCGTGAAGCCAACGACGCTGCCGTCGCCCGAGACCTGCGGCAGGCTGGCGCCATCGCCCGAGCCGAAGCCATTCTGATAGGCCAGGGGGCCGCGCTCGGCGAAGAGGGTGACGCCGTCGGGCCCGGCCCGATAGATGCGGTCTTCGGCGAACGGCAGATCTGATGGAAGAGCGCCTCGCAACAGGAGTTTGGAGGAGAAGTAGAGCTGCTTGCCGTCGTCGGTTGCGGCCAGTTGGGCGAACTGGGCGGCGGCGGGAAGGGTCAGGGCGAGGAGGAGGTATAACGCCAAGAAGGCGGACCCAGTGCAGCGGCAGCAACCCGACCTTGGCTCTTTCATCTGACTCTGGAGTTGGTCATCTGTCCCATGGCCATCGTTACAGCTCTACTTCACCTTAGGTCTCGGATCGGGCCGCTTGTCCAGGGCATCCCGGATTAGGCGATCGATCCGCAAGCCCAACTCCGATGTCAATTCGGTGCAACGCCCGGGCACACTCGTACGATCCGGGATCACGAACCGCCGATCCTCTCGAGACCTGTAGGGCGTCTTGCGGAGGTCTAACGGCCCCGAACAGTGAAGGGCGACCACGACATTCTCGCGGACAAAAACTTCACTTGGCATCGCAGGATCGGGATAGTGGTAACAGAGCTGGCCTGGGGAATCGCCTTCCATAAGCGGCCCATGCCTGTAAACGGCCGGCGTGGAAAGCATTTCCGCCATTCGTTCTGCTGCGGCTGTGATATCGTCCCACTTTTCAACTTGGATCTGCCATACCCTAATGAACTTGTAATCACGTGTTTCATCAACCATCGACTCAGCGTGTATTCTCCACATGCACTTATGCGCATCATCGACGACCTTGTCGATTCTCAGCGTGCCTTCCGGCAAAAGCGGCTTCAGCTTGTCGATCACCTCGTCAATCTTGGAAATCGTCGGCCGGCTCCGAGACGACAACAATCCCCGCCGTTGCAAGTCCTGCATGATCTGCATTCGCCACCGCACGATCAATTTGTCAGGATCTTGAGGAGATGGTTGCCCGGACTGAGACCAAAGACTAGCCACGCCAGTGAGTACAATTAGCATTCCGAATCGCTTCATCTTAGTTCCTTCATACCGGATAGATATCCATCGCGCTATTTGACGCACGCCGCCAGCGTGACAGGGTGCACTCCAGTGACCGCGTTGACAGATGTGACATTCTTAAAAACCATCGGCAGATAATCTGCAAGTGGCAGGTTCAGAAAATTGGCGCCGGGAATGTTACAGCTTGCCGTGGCGCCGTGGCATGCCGTCCCGCTCTGTGTCTCCAGCGGACAACGCGCTGAGACATCATACAGGTAGTATGAGGTGCCGCTGTCGTCGGAAGTTGGCAATTGGCCAACCACATGATAGTTGAATAACTTCATGTCACAGATGTCTATTCCCGCCGGATAGTAGGGTCCCGTCTCCATGTATCCGGTTGAGCGGTCGATACGCATAGGCTGCGCAGGGATCCCTTCAGCGGCAGCTAGAACACTGTGAAGGTCAGAATTGTCGCTGCACTGCATCTCCATACCCGGCAGCAGGAGTTCGTCCAAGTACTCCTGAAGTGGAAACGTCCAAAGAGAGCCC
>JBAIYI010000465.1:0-2295 GCA_037915955.1 Terriglobales bacterium | reverse complement strand
GCCGCAGTTCTATCAACAGGGCTTCGGAAATCCCATCTACAACTATCCGCGTCCGTACACGTCGGCCTATCTCCAGGATTCCTGGGCGATGAAGCCGAATTTCACGTTGAATGTCGGCGTGCGATATGAGCTTGATTCTCAGTACGGCGCTCTGCCAAGCGATTACAACAACGTGGCGCCGCGGGTTGCGTTCTCATGGGATCCTTTCAACGATCACAAGACCGTCATCCGCGCTGGATACGGCATCTTCTACTCTCCCATCTACGGCCAGATTGCCGATGTTGTGCAGACCCTTGGCTTTGTGAACAACTTCCGTCAGATTCCCCAGGTCTTCGTGCCCCTGACTGGCGCGCCAGGCAATCCGGCGCTCACCTCGGCCGTTATCTTCGGCACGTTGTTCGCTCAGGGCAAAGTAACTTGCGCTACCGCGGCTCCGGGCCAGCAGGCCTGCATTACGCCGGGTGATCTGACGCAATTCGGCATCAACGTAACTCAGCAAGGGCCGCCGCCGCCATTGAGTGTTGTATTCAGCGCCCAGCCGGGTTATCGAAATCCGTATTCGCAACAGGCGGAGTTTGGCATTGAGCGGCAGGTCGCCAAGGACTTTTCCGTCTCGCTGAGCGGCATCTACGTTCATACCATCGGGCTGCCGGTGGCCATCGACCTGAATGCCTTGTCCTCAACACCTGTTACCAACGTTCCTTTGGCCAGTGGTGGCGTTGCAACCTTTCACAACTGGCGTGCCCCACAGTGTGCAGTACTTGTCAACAATCCATGCTTCGCGCAGCCTGCACTCCTGCAAACCAACCAGTATTCTTCGTTGGGAGCCTCGCTGTATGAAGGCGGTATTCTGGAAGTGAAGAAACGCTTCAGCAACTACCTGCAGCTTTTCGGCAGTTACACCCTCAGCAAGGCCTTCGACACAACCACCGACTTCAATAGTGACTTTGGCCCGCAGGATAATACCAACCTCGCGGCTGAGCGCGGACTTTCCAACTTTGATCAGCGGCACAAGGTAGTCGTTGCCGGCGTGATCGACACCGGTAATCGCGGCAACAACTCTCTCGGCAAGTTTGCCTCCGGCTGGCAATTTGCTCCAATCTACCGTTTCAACAGCGGTCATCCGTTCAACCTGCTTGCAGGAACTGACGTCAACGGTGACCGGCATTCAACCAACGACCGGCCGATTGGAGCCGCTCGCAATACAGGCGAAGGCCCCGATTTTTCGGCGTTCGATATGCGACTATCTCGCAAGTTCAAGATGGGCGAACGGGGTGACTTCCAGTTCATCGCGGAAGGATTCAACCTGCTCAACCGCCTTAACTTTGCCAGCGTGAACAACATCGTTGGGCCGAATTTCGGATTGCCGCTCGCTTTGGGCGGTGGGGGAGCTACTAGCTTCAACGTCCATGGCACGGTGGCGCCGGTGATCAATGCGCCGCTTGCCTTCACCTCTGCCTACCCGGCGCGCCAGTTGCAACTCGGATTGCGTGCCAGTTTCTAACGTTCCGCTTTAACTCAGGGCGACGACTTTCCCGGCCGTCGCCCTTTTTCTTTTTGCGCTACAATGGCGGGGCGCAAAACTGAACCATCATTCATTCACGATGTCTGCATCCCTTCATACCACAGCAGTACAGGCCATCGCCGGAGCCCAGGCCGTGGTGGAAAGTTTGCTGCGCAACGGCATCGACTGTGGCTTCGGCATCCCGAGCATTCATAACATTGCCATCTATGAATGGCTTCGCCATGCCACACCTTTTCATCACTGGGTGGTCCGGCACGAGCAGGCTGCAGGTTACGCGGCGGACGGCTTCTATCGCCAGAGCGGCCGAATCGCGGTGGTATTCGCATCCACTGGCCCGGGAAATCTCTTCACACTGGTTCCGCTGCTGGAGAGCCTGCAGGCAGATACTCCGGTGCTGGTGGTCGGTACGAATATCGCGTCCGCACTGCATGCCGGAAAAGGTGGCGCGCTGCATGAAACCCCAGACCAGCTGGAAGTCTTTCGGCCGCTGACCCGTTATGCCCGGCGGATCAGCAGCGCGTCAGAAATTCCGATCGTTTTTGCTGAGGCACTCTCAGTATTGCGTGGGCCGGCTCCAGGTCCAGCTTTTATCGAAATTCCGCACGATCTGCTTGCCGCGACGTTCACCGCGCAGCCTGCGCCTGCCCCACCACCTCGCGAATCAACGCCGCCTGATCTCGCATCCGCGATCCACCAGGTTCAGAAGGCACAGCGGCCTGTGTTACTGATCGGCGGCGGAGTTCGTGGCGACCTCGAGCCGATCAGGCATC
>JBAIYI010000474.1:0-5335 GCA_037915955.1 Terriglobales bacterium | reverse complement strand
GAGCGCCCACTAATTTGTACCAGCCAGAACATGGCCTCCCCCTGTCAGCAGTGCAGACCAACTTATCGAAATTGAAGGACGACGGAAGGAGCTTCAGAATGACGGGACGTGAAACATTAATCAAGATCTTCAGGGTGATGACGGTCGCTCTGCTGGTGCTGGCAGGTCTGGGAGCGAGCATGTCTGCCCAAAGCCTGAATCCGGTCCCCTGGCCGAGCCCGACTCCGGGGACGGTTCCTCCGCCTCCCATTAACGTGCCGGCCTACCAGACTCGGCCCGCGGGCGTGAACCTTGCCGGCCAGATCCAGTGGGCATCACTCGATGCGACCCCTGGACTGTGCAACAAGGATGACAATCCGGCGCCGACCCCTGCAAATCCGCCGCTTCCTGATCAGTGCAAGACGACGGGCGGCTTTATTGAGGTGAACAACACGATCGTGCGCATCCCGGCCGGTACGGTGGTGGTGATGCCGAATACCTTCCTGACGTGGGAAGAAGTATTCGAGTTCAATCCCAACACTCACCAGACCGACCCGATCTTTCAATCGGGCCTGGCGATGGCTGATACGGTGCGGTTCCCTGGAACCTACCAGGCGATGATCGATCTGAACATCGTGAATGGCCAGCCGATCGCGGGTATCGTTCGCATTTCGCAGGACGCCGCCAATGCGTTCTCCGGGTTCGTGACCGGGATTGACTACGCCAACGGCGAGCTGATCGTGAACGGACAGCGCGTCCAGATCAACGACCCGAAGCTTACTTACGAGATCCCGAATCCTGATGGCTCCGGCACGGGCGTGTTCATCAGCAGAGGCCGCTACAGCGCCGGCCAGTCCGCTGATCCGCGCTTCACCACCGACCAGGGCAATACCACGGTCCATGCCGGAACGGGCGTAAATATGTGCATTCCGGTTACGCCACCGGGAACTTACTCCGATCAGTACGGCGTAGGCGCCGCACTGACGGGCGTTGCTGACCCTTACGTCCTTACCGCTCCTGTGGGATTCACCTACACCGGGCTGGATGATCCGCAGTGCCCCGAAATCAACCGCAAGCGCGATCCGTTCGGACTCGGGATGCTGACCATCTTCACCATGAACGGTCCTGGCGATCCGGCCGCCGCGGACAACCCGTTCCCGCAGGATCCCTATGCTGAAGTGCCGTTCGAGATCGGTGACTGGGTTGACGTGATTGGAACCCAGGAAATGGACGTCAACGGTCCCTTTATGACCGCCACGGAAGTTGTGGGTAACCTCAGCATCTATACCAAGCCGCTAACTGACCCGGCCTACCTCTTTATTGAAGTAGCGTTGATGGGCACGGCAGCCACGCCTGACCCGAACTTCCCGCAGGAAGCCGGCGTTCGTACCCGCGTAGAGGGTATGACCTCTGACCCGATGCGGCCTATCGACGTTTCCGCGGTTGATATTGACTGCAACGGCAACCTGACGTTCCGCGAGCCTTCATGGGTCGCGAACTTCCCGGTTGAACCCGGCCCACCGAACATTGGTAAGCGTGGCCGTTGGCGCGTGCGCTTCCCGCAGGGCGGCAACTTCATGCCTCCCACGGCGAACGTCGGAGTTCGCGTGAGCGGCGCTGTGATCGGAAAGACCAAGAGCGGTTCTGACAGTGGCGAGTACCAGCTGCCCATCGGCGAGTTCATCTATCCTGAACTCCTGGTACCCGGTGATCCGCCGCCCCCGTTCAACTTCCAGGATTTCGGTTACCTGACCAACGGTTCTGGTCCGCTTCCGTTCCTGGGCAGCGTGTTCGATAGCACACAGGTGCAGCTGGGTCTGGCTCCGCTTCCGTTCTATCCGAACCAGAACGCGGGACAGCTCAATCCGTTCCCGAATGACAGCACGCCGACCATGAGCTGCGTGCCTGGCACGTTTGCTTCAGTCGCGCGCGGAACCTTCAGTTCCACTCCGAATCCGCCGTTCGCGGGCACCATTGTGACCCTCGACGGCACGCTCAGCACGCCGGCTACCGGTCCGTTCCAGTGGGCGCAGGTGATGAACCCCACTGATCCGCCGGTCGTTATCAATAACGCGACCTCAGCCAAGGCGACGTTCATCGCGCCTGTGGTTTCCGGTACCCAGAACCTGACCTTCTCGCTTGTGGTTGGCGGACAGGGCTCGAACATCCCGTTGTCGGCCGTGACAAATGTGATCGTTCCCATCGTGGTGCCGCCGGCTGGTACGCCTCCCACGGTCACGGCCACTTCTTCGCCGGCCAACCCGGTTGCCAGCGGCGCACTTGTGACGCTGAGCGCAACAGGTGTTGATCCTGCGACGGCGACACCTGGCTCACTGACCTTCGTCTGGGCTGGTCCTGCCGGAATCGTAATCACTCCGACAGCGGCTGATGGCTCTACTGCAACCTTCACCGCGCCGACCGTGCCGCAGCTGACTGCTCCGCAGTCGTTTGTGTTCACGGTGACCGCAACCAGCGCCGTAAGCGGTGCTGTAGGAACGGCGACTGTGACTGTAGTGGTGAATCCGCTGAGCGACCAGGTGATCATCCTGAGCGCGACCTATCGCACGAAGAAAGCGCGTCTGGATATCACGGCGACTGACTTCACACCTGGCGTGACCCTGACGGCCACGCTGGACATCATCAACCAGGCCACCGGCCAGCCGTACTCGGTTGTGCTGGGTCCGGCAATACCGGGTGGACCGGGCGTGTTCGACGCGATCATCGCGAACATCCCGCCGCCCAACATCATCACCATCACGTCCAGCGGCGGTGGGTCGACCACTACCGGCATCACGGTGCTGAGGTAATCACGTAAACCCAAGGGCTGCCGGGCTCCGGCCCGGCAGCCAAAAAGATATGAGCTGTACAGCAGCGACGACGAAGAGAGGAACAAAAATGACTTCGAAACTAAAGCGGGCCCAGAGCAAAACAGAGAGATCGTTGCTCATTCGCGGCTTCTGGAAAACAGTCCTGGGGTTGACCGTGATTGCTTTGATGGCGGTATCGACAGTCAATGCCCAGATCGTTAACAACAGCACCCTGATCGGCCAGCAGGGAATCAACGCGCCTCGCGGTATGATCCAGGCGAAGGTGCCAAACGGGGCGGGCGGTTTCGTCACCGATTACTGGGTGACGGATGCGCTTGCCGGGTTCTGCCGGCTGACACCGACCGGAATCCTTGAGCTGGCTACTTGCGACATCAACGGCACGTTTGAAGTGCATGACTACCAGGCCGAAACCTTCGGCATCAACGGCTCCAACGGTTACGTTTTCGTAGCCAGCATTGACGGGGTGCGCCGCATCGATTTCATTCTCGATGGCGCAGGCCGTACCGCGATCAACACTGCTACAGTTCAGGTGTTCGGCGGTGCGGGCTCGGTTTTCACCAACAACGTTGTCATCAGCGGGCGCAACCTGCCCTCCAGTGCGATTCTTGGGCCGGACGGCAAGCTCTACATGGGCTTTGTCGGCAACACCGATATCTGGCGCGTACTTAATCCGCTCTCCCCCACCTTCACCGTGGCAGGAAACAAGATTGAGCGCGTGGGCGTGACGGAAGGCACCGGTGGCCGCGCCACCAGCCTTGCCTTTATCGGCAACGACCTCTGGATGATGGACGTAAGCTTCCTGAACCGCATCCAGAACGCCACCGCTTGCTTCTACACTTTCCCGGCTTGCTCGGCGGAAATCCAGTTCAACAACCTGTTTGCCAACTCCGGCCTGGCTTCGGACCAGTACATTTCGTCGATTCCCAACGGCCGCTACCTCTATTGGGCCAATGGTAGCCGCGTGATGCGCTATGACACCACCACGGCCGCACTGATGCAGGTCTGGAACCAGCAGGGACTCGCGAACGGCGTTCCCCAGCATTACAGCCTGATCCTGGCCATCGACTTCATCCAGACTCTAACCCCGACACCTCTGCCGGACGGCAGCTTTGCGGAAGATCTGGCGGTAACCACCGACCCGTTCGTCAACGCGCTGTTCCCGGCAGCTACCCTGATACCGGCCCGCAACAACGCCGGCAAGACCTGGTTGTTGGCGGCTTCGCCGACGCTGGTGCCGGAAGCGCAGTGCGACGCCGCGTCGACCACGTCAGTTATCCAGAATCCGCCGCCTTGCTCCATCAGTGCGATCGGCACACGCGGTCAGGTCAACAGTGGCGCTATCAATCCGGCCAAGCGTGGTGTTCTGCTCGCCTCCGGCGTGACTCACCCGCGCGGTCTGCTCTGGCTGAACAGCAACTGGTGGGTGTCTGACGAAGTCCTCGGCTTCTGCCGCATTGACATCAATCCGCTCAACGGGAACGGCACGCTGACCAACTGCTTCCGCCCCGTGGGCGATAACACCTTCTTCCCCGGTCAGCCGGCAGCTTCGGCTCCGAACGCTGTGACTGGTGTGCAGACGGTGTATGTACCGGATTCTTCCGGATTCACCTCTAACATCTACCGCTTCCTCTTTACGCCCAGCCCGACCGGCGGCACCCTGGTTCTGAACGGCATTCTCAATGGCGTTGGTAGCCGCAAGGGAACCACGGTGGAAAGCGTGGCCCTGCCTACCGGGCCGTTCAACGATGGAGCTTTGTACCTGCTCTATTCGGACAGCGGCTTCGTGGAGAAAATCACCACTCCTGATGTCGCTCCTGCTTCGCCGGTGCAGATCGCTCGCCTGTTCAACGGAATCGGCGCAATCAGCCAGGCGTTCAACGGCAACGACCTGTACATCTCTGAGCTCGGCCCGCCGCCCATCGCCGGCCAGTTCATCAAGAAGGGTCAGGTCACGAACCTGCTGAAGGCTTCACCCAGCATGTCACAGGGAAGCGCTTCGCCGGTGAAACGTGCAATCGCGCGCCTGCAGACTCCGCAGATCATCGTGGAGAATCCGGGTGGATTCGCTGTGGGTCCCACCACGTTCCGGCCCGCCTGCCTGCCGCCTCCGGGTGTGAAGTTGTCATCCACGGTGCCGGCTGATCCCGCAACCACTCCGGCGTTCTACATCGGAACGCTCGGCATGACGGCAGACGGCGTGTTCAACCCGGGCGTAAGCAACGGCCTGGCTGAGCTGCCGGAAGTCGACCAGTTCGACTTCATCTGCAACGTGCAGGTGCCTTTCGTAAACCAGGGCGTGCTGGATCCACTTCTCAGCACTGCGATTCCGTTGGGTGCGGTTACGTCCATCGGGTTCAGCGGCACAGATGCTACTGCGGTAATGGCTATCGGCGATGATCCGTCCGTCATCGTCGCTACCCAGACCCGCCAGCGCGGCATCATCCGCAAGAACGGACCTCCGGGAACAGGTTCCCAGGGTCAGGGACACGTTTACCTTGTGTTCTAAACGAGAACATGAATAACCACCT
>JBAIYI010000309.1:0-1768 GCA_037915955.1 Terriglobales bacterium | reverse complement strand
ATACGCATGCCGGTTCCCAGCGTGAGCCCGGAGAACGACTTCATAAAGTCACCGGCTCCGAAGCTGTAACTGAAGAACAGGTTGGCCACGTGATGACGATCCGTATTCAGCGGGCCAATGGCGAACTGGTCACCTAGAAGATTGAGATGACCGGTGGTGAAATCAAACAGCGAGCTGATGCTCGGGTCGGTCTGGCCGTTATCGTTGCGGAAGGCGCCTTCATAGTTGCCGCGCAGATAGGCCAGGCGATAGTTAAGGCGCATCAGCCAGCCCTTGGTGAAGGCCTTATTGAGTTCGAATTCGGCGGCCTGATAGTTGCGTACCGGCTGTGCGAAGCCGTCAGGGACCCCGTCCGGAACAGGAGCGCCGGCGTTGCCGGTGAGAATGTCACCTGGGAAGCACGCCTGCAATCCGGTAAAGAACGGGAAACCATTCACGTCAGTGTTTGAGACCAGCGTTCCGGCCGGGCAGGTAGACCCAATCGCCTGGACGAGAGGAGCCGGCTCATTGGTAAACACATCGAGCCCCGGACCGGGGTTGCCGATAAGGAACTGCTGGAGGACGCCAAGGTCGGCAGCTTCCGGAGAGATGCCGCTCATGTCTTCCACGATGCGGCGGAGACGACGGTCAATGTAGCGTGCGCTCAGGATCAAGCCGTGGCCAAAATCGTGCTCGATGCCACCGACATACTCGTCTTCATACTGCATCTTGGTTCCGGGGGCGAACCCCTCGATGTTTGCCGTGGTGGTGCCATTAGCTCCGGCCTGAGCAGAGGTGATGGCAGCTCCACCTACACCGCCCGGCAGATCGTTGAGCAGGTGGGCTGCGTCAGGAATCACGGTGAGTGTGCCATCAGCGTTGACGACGGGAGCAAAACGCAGGCCAAGCAGATCAAGTTCGCTGCTCAGCGAGCGAATGGCGGCATCCAACGGCATCTGGTAGTTATAGCGAGCCCAGTTCACGTAGAGCTTGGTTTTGCGGTCGCCCCAGGGATCCCAGGCTGCGCCCAGGCGCGGCGCCCAGTTGTCAGTAAAGGTATAGTGTTCGGCCTGCCCTACCATGCGGTATTGCTCCCAGCGCAAGCCGAAGTTGAAGGTCAGGTGATTGTTGATTTGCCAGGAATCGTTGCCGTAAAGGGCAAGAGCGAGACCTTCAGTGGAAACGGTCGGAGGACCATATTCACCGCGGTTGACCTGCAGAGAGACCGGCACCGGTCCTGAAATCGAAGGATACAGCGGGCAGAGGGTGCAAGTGGGCGAAGCCCGCAGGCGGAACTGAGCGTTGGTAAGGAAGCCCAGCGGGCATGTCACGCTGCCGGTGGGAGCGGCACAACCATAGATATCCGCGTTGCGCGCCGGGCCGACATCCGGAACGGCAAAGGTGCCCCCGGAGCGGCTCTTGATGTCGTCGTAGTTGAGGAAGCCCTCATTCCAGCCGACGGTGAAGGTGTGATTGCCGAGGAAATGAGCTGTCTTGGTGGTATCAATCGAATAGGCGAAATTATCTGCGTTATGGTTTTCAACGAACCCGAGGCCCTGAAGAGTCGGGGTAATTCCGCTAGTAGTGAGATCGACAACATTGAAGACGTTCGGGTTCTGCGGCGTCTCCGTGAACTCGTTATGGTTCCAGGTGACGTTGGCGCTGAGCAGCCACGTGGGAGAGAACGTGCCGTTCCAGCGGGTAACGAAGTTGCGCGTCTGGTATTGCTGGCTGCTGAATACGGTTGTGTTCTGCGCGGTAACGACGCGGAAGGCGGAGTTATTGGTGG
>JBAIYI010000181.1:0-1887 GCA_037915955.1 Terriglobales bacterium | reverse complement strand
CCCGAAAGCACCGGCGCAGACATGGCTGGTACACGGCGAGCCGAGCGCATCGAAAGCCCTGCGCGAAACCATGATCAATGAGCTGCGCTGGAATGTGAGCATCGGGGAGTACATGAAGAAGGTCCCGGTCGGGTAAATCCTCATTGCGGAAGACGCAGAGGAGTTCGTAGTCGTTCCCACCCTAACCGCCGAAAACCGGCGGTTAGGATGGGGCACCGTGACCGCTATTCGATCGCAAACACCGCATAGACCGTTGCTGACTGGCTCACCTTGTCAGGGAACAACTGCAAGGAAGTTCCAGGCGTGAGCACGATTTTTGTGCTTGCATTTCTCGATACCGCGGGGCTGGCATAGAGGGATCGCCAGACCGGATAGTCCGCAACCACCTCCGCTTTGTTGCTGGCGTAAATCAGAGCGCCCAGCTTCGCACCTAGTCCGTTGGCCATCTGTTCCGCAATTGCCCTTGCTTTTGCGAGCGCCGCAGCTCCGGCTTTGGCTTGGAGTTCAGGCCGGTTGGAGTACTCCCAGTCCACATCGTTGAGCTGGTTGGCGCCGCTCCGCATTGCCAAGTCGGCTACCTTTGGCGCATCGCTTGCCGGAACCGTGATCTTCCAGGTCTGGTGCGCGTAGAACTTTCGCGCCCGCTTCTCTTCCGCCGTCCAATATTCGCTTGGCTCCGGCGTGGTGACGGAAACTTTGCCGGTCTTGATGACCTCAGGCTTAACACCGCCATCGAGGAGCGCCTTCACGACCGCGGTCGCAACCTTAAGATTGTTTTCGTATGCTTCACGATGAGTCTGTGCATAGTTCTCGTATCCGATGCTGATGATTGCCATGTCAGCGTCAACACTGACCGAGTCGTCGGCAGTGATTGCAATGGTCTTATTGGTCGAGCTGACTTGTACCGATTGCCCCGCGGCAACAAAAGAAAAGAGCAGCGTGGCCAAGAGGGTAAACGCCTTTCGCATAAGAAGACCTCGACGAATGTGAGTTTCTGAGAAGTGAACACTACACGGTGGATTTGGGCCTGTAAAGGTCAACTGCAGGTCCATTCGTCGGAACGCGGTTGATCGCGCGCTCCTCCTCAGGATGACCCGCGCAAAGCGTATGGCCACCCCACCAACCGGTCGCTCCAACATCTAGCGCGTGTTGGTGTATTAGCTTTGTTCCCTCCGCGTCCTCTGTGTCCTCTGTGGTTCAAGCTTTTGGGTTACGGGTTTGCAGTTTGAGCAGTTTACGAGCATAATGCACGCCATCCTGGCGCTCGAGCACGCCCATCCCAGGGACACCCTCCAAGCACTCGAGGAGATCGCCATGCAGTCACCGTCGCGACGCCGTCCTCCGTTCCTGCGCCGAAACCTGATCGAACTGCTTCGTCACCTCAACGAGAGGACAGACAAGTTGATCGGCCTGCTGGCTGTCTTGCTGCTCGCGAGCGTTCTCTTGAATCTGGTTCATCCGACGCCGATGAAAGACTGGGTGGAACTGGTGCTGGGCGTAGCGCACCTGTTCGTGGCAACGCTCCTCATTCTCTACGGCCTGTCGCGGCGTTTCCTCAAGGACCCGACTCGTCTGTGGGCGCTGGCGCTCTCGAACGAGGACTGCAGCAAATTGCGAGGATGGCTGAGAGGCACGGCCGATCCGGACCCGAAACTGACCGGATGTCTGTACGAGTATGTCTCGGAGAAGTCCATGGACGCACTCGTCCGCATGAACTACAACGGGTTCCGGAATACTGCCTGGGCAATCGACGAGGAAAAGTTGAAGAAGCGGAACCCCGGCTGGCTGGCGCGCAATCCCAAGATCTTCATGCTCATGCTCGATCCGATCGGGCGCAAAGAGTACATCGGGTATTCCTGCCTGCTGCCCCTGAATGCGGGGGGAGCG
>JBAIYI010000421.1:0-18277 GCA_037915955.1 Terriglobales bacterium | reverse complement strand
TTCGCCCAATCCCATTTTCCCGTGTACCGTCCACCGTATGGAAGCCTTGCCTACGCCGTTGTCCCATGATTTATAACAAAACGCAGTGACCCGGCTTCACCGAAGTAAAAGTGGCAAAAATCCTGAGGCCTTTCTTTGCATGGCCGCCGTGGTTCGGTTCAAAAATATTATCGGGAACTCCTATGAAAGCGGTCCCTCCGTTCACCCGCTCGCTGGTGAGAGTAAGTACTGCCTACGATACTTTTTTCGCGTTCGACTGGCCCAGAGCAGGCACCAGGTTTCCAGGATCCTCACAAATGACGAACTGCACATCCGAGTTCAGGGCAGCCATTGCCTTGAGCAGTTCAAGCAATGTGAGAAGGATCGTTCACTCGTACGTCCGGTGCCCGCACCCGGCTAAACTATACGGAGCCGTTGCCGTTCCACCGAGTACAAGCTCGGCAGGTGATGCTCCTCGCTCTTATACTGAAAACAGAATCACGCCGATCGCCTGGAACTGTTAACCAAAGCTCGCAGCGTTCCCACCGCGGTTTTCCCCCAGTCAAAACTGGCGGCACGCGCCAGGCCCGCCGACCTCAGATTCTGGCGTTCACCCTCATTCGCTAAAACGCTCTCCATGCAGGCGGCGATCTCTTCCATGGATTCAGGATTGAAATAGCGCAAAACCCCTCCGGAAATTTCTGGGAGGCACGAAGCGTTCGAACATACGGTGGCGACTCCAGAAGCCATGGCCTCAACGAGCGGGAGACAAAAACCTTCATAAAGCGAGGGGATGACGGCAAGCTGCGCACGCTTCAAGAGGGCAGCAAGCTCCTGATCGGGCAATGGGCCCGTAAAAATAACTTTGCCACGTGCAGGGGGAATTTTTCTGGACTCGTCAAGTAATTCCTCGCCCTTCCAGTCCAACTGGCCAGCAAGCACCAAATCCAGTTGGAGTTTCTGGTCTTGAGAAAGCAACAGTGCATACGCCTGAATAAGCCGTTTCAAATTTTTCCTTGGCTGCATCAGTCCGTGATGAAACAGATACGGCCGCTCGATTCCGTGCCGCTGCGCGTAAGCGAGGTGCTCAGGTTCGGGCAAGGGAATTGGGTTAAAAATCTTTCGGTTAAAGCCAGAATGAACGACCGTGATGCGCGAAGGAGGCACTTGAAAAACCTCAATCAAATCCTTCCGGCAGGATTCGGAGATTGCAATCAAGTGACGCGACTGATTCACCGCCCATTTCAGCTGAACGCGCATTTTTCGCAGAAGAGACACAGGCGTAAAGTTCGGCATTACAAAAGGCGTTACATCGTGAATCGTCGTGACAAGGGGGACAGGAAACCCTGCGCGCCAAACGCTGAAAGTGGGTTGGAACAAGACGTCAGGATTCAAGAGCGTGCTTGCCACCCAGCCACCTCCGTTTCGCCAGATGCGATCTGATCTGAGGAACCTGGAGTCGGACGGCGTGAGCCCCGGGAGATTTTGGATGCTATTTGCATCGTTCTCCGCAGCACCGCACACGAACGGCCTGATATCCACATTCTCCGAACCTGACATTTTTGCGAGGTGCAGGAGAACTTCTCTGCAATAGACGTAAATACCGCGGTTTCGCAAAGGGGCTGAAAGCGCCCAGGTATCAAACGCGATTGAAAGTTTTTTATGGTTTCGCACTTAAGGGTTTGCCGTCCAGCACTTCGGTTCTTGACTTAAAGACCATCGCAGTACCAGATTCGCTCTGCTCTTCTACTGGGAACGTACCTGAAGTTTGCCGTAGTTCCCGGACGACTGAGTGGTCTGCGTCACCCAAAACGCCGTTTCGCTTCCGGCTTCTGTCGCCTGGCATACATTAGCAGCAAGCACATTGCGAATGGCACGTTTACCAACCATTGAAACGCACGCTTGATAGCGATGGTCACGCGCCGCAAAAAAAGAATTATTCGAAATCACGTTGTAGCCACTCTCGGAAATAAGAATCGCATTTGCATCACCGCTTTTCCTTCGCTCGCCACCAACAAATTCGTTGGCACTAATCAGGCTGGCGCCGCTCAAATAATCGTCTCGCGCACCTGAAATCAGAATGTCTTCCTGGTAATTATTGCCGAATTGATTACCGACGATGATCTCATTGCTGGAAGGCAATGCCGCGGACCCCCGAAGGAGAATACCTGCCGCTCGGTTACCACCTATATCCGAATGCTCGATTCTGATCCCCGCGGAACCAGACACATCGATCCCGTTCCTTCCATTATCTTCAAATTCGGAAAGCGAAACGAACACGTCTCCCGTCTTGTCGATTAGAAGACCTGACCCGCGATTATCAACTGACATTAAATGTTCCAGTTTCGCGCAGCACGAAGCGGATGGTTTGGAGGACAAAATATCAATGCCGTTGTTGTTCGCGTTCTGTGCGGTGACCCGAAACATGCTCACACGCGGCGAATTGCTCACTCGTATCGCGGAGGAGCCGCGCGGATTGTTCTTTGCCCCACCATCAACGGTAATATCCTGGAGAACTGCGAATCCCCCTACAATCTCGAGAACAGCCGGCAAGTTCGCATTCTCCGCGGATTTGATTATCGTCGCTCCTTGATACACGCCGATGCCGGAAGCCGACGCCATTCCGATGAGGGAGCTTCTGGCTTGTACATAAATCGGTTTACTTACAACAAGCTCGATCGCACCAAGCAACAGTTGTACAGGCTTCGTCGAGGTGCCAACAGTAAATCCAGAGGAACTCCTTTGCTGTCCCCCGAGTTGCCGCGCGTCACAGACGCCGCCGGATGGCGGCAGAGCGCCCATACAAGCGACGATCTTCGCACCAGCGTCTTCGCCCTGAAATTTTTCTGCGAACGCCATGGCCTGGCCGACTGCCCTCACGCTGAAAAGCGCGAGTGTGAAGAACAATGCCCGGAAGTGGCTCGAGAGGACCAGCGTCCGTGTGATTACGACAGCTCTCTTACAGAATGGAAGGGGCTGCAGGAATGGATTCATTTCGTCTTGCGCGCATGAACCACGCATCGCCGACGCGAGAGACTGTATTTCGATAAAGGCATGATGTCGGAAAAGCCGCAGTCTCGCAGCATGACTCGTAAAGCAGGCACATTGGGTGCACAGAAGTTGGTCTTGTCGCCGGCAAAGCCCTCCCCGTAAATGGCAATGGCTGGCCTGGGCCAAAAATTCAGCCCCGTAACCGTTTCTACGATGAGCAGTTCACGTGTAACTGAGGCGGCTCGCTCGATCAGCATCCAGGGATTCTTCACGTGATACACGACGCCTGCAAGCAGCACAACGTCCCACTGCCCCACCCTCTGCGGCGAGAGGTCAAAGGGATCAATGAGCATTGATTCCACTTTCGAACCAAGCGTCTGCCTGGCATAGTCAAACCCCGCCTTGGAGTAACCCGGGACCTTGCCCTGCCACACAAACGAATCGGTGGCCAACACTCTGGCTGCACCACGCCGCTCCGCCTCGAAAGAAAAGAACCCGTCCCATGCGCCGACATCGAGAAATGTCTTGCCTGCCAGGTCCGGGGGAATCGCCAGGCGTCGGAGCTTTTCCTGGCTGTCATCAATCCCGGGTGTAACCGTGTCGCCGAGGTTGATGCGATGGAACCACTTGATGTCCTGAATTGCACTACCAGTTTGTGCAGTCACAATTTGCATTTTATCCCAAATAATTGGAAAGCTGAGTATCACTGAAATGACTCGATGGCATTCAGCGCTTCCCTTCCACATCGTTCCCACGAGTATTTCGCTGACTGGGCTTTTCCGGCGACCGCCAGTTGCTTCCGGAGTTCCGCGCACTCAATCACTTCCTGCATGCGCATTTTCATTTCCTCGATCGAGCAAGGATCGAAGTAGCGAAGCACCCCACCCGAGACTTCCTGCAGGCACGAAGTTGTGGCTGCTATAGTCGGTACCGCGCAGGCCATGCTTTCGATCATCGGCAGACAAAACCCTTCGTAAAGTGAAGGAATCACGACCAGCTCAGCTCCTTTCACCAGAGTCGCCAATTCTTCATCTGGCAAAGCGCCGGTGAGGACCACACGGCCCACTCCTTCTGCCCGAGCAGTGGCAACGATTTCTTCATACCGCCAGCCCAGCCCGCCTGCTAAGACCAAGTCGAGGTCGACCGAGGATTGAGAACGAATCAAAGCGCGGTATGCCTGGATGAGACGCTCAAGGTTCTTTCTCGGCTGGACGGTACCGTGATGCAATATGTAAGCACGGTCCAAACCAAACCGTGTCCGGAGATCCTTCAGCATCTCCGAATCCACGGGCGCATCGTTGTAGACTGAACTCTTATATCCACAATAGACTACCGCAATCCTGGATTCGGGCAACCTGTACAACCGCATCAGGTCCTGCTTGGAGTTTTCTGAATCGGTAATAATGCCGCGGGCAAGAGTGGCGGCGGCCTTAAGGAAAAGTGTCTGAAGAACTGTCACCTTTCTGCTATGCGAAGGCATCACTACCGGCGTCACGTCATGGATGGTGCACACCAGCGGAACGCCCGCGCTGGTGAGAATGCTGGCCGTGGGAGCAAACAACAGGTCGGCTCCTACGGATCGCGCGGAAAGGCCGGCGCCGATACCGCGCCAGAAGTTAGATTTACCCAGAAGCGCTGTCCTGTGAAGCCGAAAATGTGAACTGGCCGTGAACTGCGCCGCGTCGTTCTTTGATTCCGTGTCAGCAAACAGGACGAACTCGGCGCCTCTTGTGGCAGAAAGGCGCTGGAATTCCGCGTACAGCTGCATGGTATAGACATAAATTCCCTGATGCCGGAAGCGGCTGCTTAAAGCCCAGGAATCGAGAGCAATTTTCACCGGACAGGCCCCCCGTTGAGCATCAAACGCCTGCCACGTTGGTCGAGTTGATGGTTCGATTGCCTCTTGAGCAGCAAACTCCCAGGGCAAATACAAACCACAGCATCGTCCCGAACGGTGGATTTTCGATCAGAGATTCGACGACCCCCTGAATCATCACGGTGGTGATGGACGCGATCACGGCAATCCCAATCACGCGTTCCATGCGAGTCAAGCCCGCCTTCCAGCTGTTTCGCCCCATTCTGACGGCGTGCCAAACCAAAGCAAGGAAGCATAGAGTGCCGATCAGGCCTATCTCAGCAAGGTATTTGAAGTAGAGGCTGTGTGCGTCCCAGGTGAGATCAGAACCAAATTCAGCGGCGGCGTCAAACTGAGCACGGAAATTCCCGTATCCGATACCGAACACAGGCGAAGTTGAAAACATCTGCCATGCAGCAGCGTAAATCAACAGGCGTGTGAAGGTGACTTCATCGCCTCCGCTGAATCGCTCTGACGTACTTACACCTTCAGAAGTGGGAAGGGTTGCTAATGCCGCGTAGGAAATCAGGACTCCAGCCAGGAGCGTGATGGCAATACCTGAAACCCATTTCCAGCGGACCCGAGAATCCTTAAGTATCGTCCGAAGGTAAATCACGATGGTTGCGGCAAAAGCCAGGAACGCGCCGCGGCTCAGGGTCAATACCAGAACGATGAGACTCAAAAGGAGACATAGCTTGGCGGTAAACCGGAACTCATACTTCACCTCTGGATCCAACTGCACAGCCAGCGCAAACGGGATGATCATGTTCAGGTGGGCCGCAAGGGAGTTGACTCCCAGAAAGACTGACGTAGGCCTGCCTTGCCACGGCGGGGCCACATCCATCTGGTTCCAATAGAGCCAACTGAACCAGTCCGTCAGGCTTACAGAGGCAATCTGATGAAGGGCCAGCGCGCATACAGCGAGAGTAGAAACAAACAACCAAAGGAGGCAGTTCCGAAACTCTTCCCTGGTATTCACCCATCCAGTGACGCTGTAATAAAAAAGCAGGTAAGAAAACAGGCGCACAAGGGAACGTGCCGCGCCTCCCTCCAAAGGGTGAATGACGGCCGCAGACAACAGGCAAACGGCAAAGAAAGCCAGCTGTATTTTCTCCAGACGGCCTCGCCACAACCAGGCCGGCAAACTCCCGCCATCGGCCATCTTCCTGGCGAATACTCCCGCAAAAAGGACGATCCGGCTGAATGTGAAGAGATCATGAATCGGGAAGCCAGGCAATTCAATGATGGGAGAAAGAGGAATCGTCAAAATGGAGAAATACAGAACAGGAGAGAAGCGCCCATAAGCGCCAAGAAAAATGAGAATCGCAAAGAAAGCTACCGCGGAGGCAGCGGAAAAATAAAAGAAGGCTATGCCCAGTGAAGCAGCTGCGGCGATCAACAGCGCGTACCGCGACTGGGGATACTCGGGAGTTGCCGGCCTTGCAACCAGACCTTCGGTGCTCATGCGCTCACCATCGACTGGGGAGAACTCTCGAGCACACGACGATACGTTTCAAACGTGAGTTCCGCAGTAGTGCGCCACTCGAATCTACTGACGTTTTTGCGTCCCAACTCACTCAGCTGTTGCCGGAGCTCAGCATCCGTGCTGGCGCGGTACAGCGCTTCGGCGAACTCCTGGGGTGAGCGCGGATCAGCAAAAAGGGCTGCGTTGCCGGCCACTTCCGGCAATGAAGTCTCCGGCGAGCACACCACCGGCACGTCGCAGGCCATCGCCTCAAGAACGGTGAAGCCGAAGCCTTCATATATTGACGGACAGGCGTATACATGAGCGTGAGAGTACAGCGCACGCAGGTCAGCATCCCGGACGAAACCGGCAAGAACCAGGTTGTTGGATATCCCGAGTTGTTGCGCCAAATCCGTGAGCACGTTTTGGCCCTCCGCGAGCGGACCAGCAACCACGAGCTGCATGTCGAGTCCACGATCAAGCAAGCATCGAAATGCGCGAAGCAGCCCGGCGTGATTCTTGCGAGGTTTGTAAATGCCGGTGTAAAGGACGTACGAGCTGCGTATTCCAAGCCGCGTAAAAAGATCCTGTGCTGACGTCTCGTCCTGCGGCCCGGCATGGAAGCCGGAATCTACGCCTGGATAAATCACGTCAATTTTGTCCGGGTCGGCATCAAGCCAGCGCACGATGTCCTGCTTTGAGAAAACCGAATCGGTGATGATGCGGTCCGCCAACCGCACGGATGCGCGCATCATCTGCCGGTAATACAATCGGCCCAGCCGTGACGGCAGATCTTCCGGACAGGCGAGATAGATCACGTCATGGATCGTCACAACCGTGGGGCAAGGCTTCAACAGGGGTAGGTTGAAATGAGGTGAATGCAGCAGGTCAACTTTTTCCCGCCGCAACAGCCTCGGCAATTCGATCTGTTCCGGGATGGAGTAGTACTTCAGTCTAGATGCCAATCGGGTCACATTGGCGGCCGTCTCCTGCACAGCATCGGTGGAGCCCTCAGGCAGGATCAACAGATACTCGTTGCCGGCGTCGCGGCGAATGATCTCCGCCACAAGGCATTTCATGTACCTGCCGATTCCAGGATTATTGATTCTGCGCAGATCAAAAGCGATTTTCATGGAAGGCGGCGCTATTTCTTCAGCTTGCCGGCGCCGGTGGCGAGCCCGCGCTGCATTTGCAATTGCACGCGCCCCTTGATCACGGTAAACATGGCATGCAACGCGGCGTGATGCATGTCTTCGATGATTTGCATGTTATCGCAAGGGACGACCGCACAGACATTGCAGAGCGCCTTCATCTTGCCGCCTTCGTAGCCGGCCAGTCCAACCGCTGTTGCGCCGGCTTCTCGAGCGGCCCGCAGCCCAAGAAGAACGTTCGGAGAGTTGCCACTGCCGCTGATCGCAAAGGCGATGTCGCCCGGACGCACAAAATTCCTGATCTGCTCAGCAAAGATGTTTTCGTAGCTGGAATCGTTGGCCCATGCGGTAATCAAGGGCACGTTATCGGTCAGTGCCATTACCTTGAAACGTCGCGGCTCGCCTTCCGCGATTGTGCCCTTGTTCATGTCGCACATCATATGGGACGCGGTGGCGGCGCTCCCTCCATTGCCAAAAACGAAGACGGTGCGGCCTGACTGAAAGCCTTCCATCAGCAGATCAACGATCCCCTCCAGATCGTTGAAGGGCAGTTGGGCAGCCACGGCTTGCAGGCGGCGGAAATAGGCCTCAACCGTTACGAGCTGTTGGGTTGCGTTATTGATCATGCTCTCCATAGACGTTCGAGAACTGCGCTTTGCTCAACTCCTCGAAAACCTGCGCCAGTGATGGCTGAAAGCATTCATCATTTCAGAGCCCATGATTCGGCGCGGGTCGTCCGGCGCGAGTGCATTCCAGAACTTGCGGCCGGAAAGAAACATTGTCGCCAGGAAAACGGCAAATATGACGCTGAGCAAAACAATCAGTGTGCGAATAGGACCTGACTTTCGCTCCGGAGGTATCGCCTTGTCCATCACGCGGACCGTCGGCAGTTCCTTGGCTTCTTTGATCTTGGCCATCTCGTATTGCTGTATCAGGAACTCGTAGACGGCTTCCTGGATTTTTGCTTCGCGGTAAAGATCGGCATACTGCGATCCAAGTATCGGGAGGCTGCGTAAGGACGGGTATTCTGCGTTATTTCCGGTATTTTCTTCAGGCCCAGCGGAGCCGCTGCGCCCCAGCATCTTCTTGAGCTGCGCCTGCAATTCCTGTTCCCTTGCCTTTAGAGTGCGCACACGAGTATTGTCAGGCGAGTATATCTGTTCCAGACCTCGCAACTCCGCATTGGTTGCAATCAGCTCGCCTTGGAGTCTGGCAGCGGCGTCCATCATCGCCCTGCCCTGATTCTGGGGATCCATGATGGTCTTGGAACTGGAAAACTGGCTCAGCCTCTTCGAGGCCTGCTCAAGATCAACGCGAGCATCCTTCAACCGCGATTCCAGGAACTCCTTCTCCCGATGTGCATCAGAAGTATTCAGATCCGCCGCCAGCTTATTCATCTCTTCCACGTAAGCGTTGGCCATATCGGCAGCCATTTGCGGAGTGTAATCAGTCACCGTGAGGGTCAGAACGCCGCTCTTCTTGTCCTCTTCAACAGAGGTAAAGGAGGCCAGTTTCTTACGCGCTGTGTAGTAGTCGGCAGGGAAAAAGTTGCCGAGTTTCCGGTAGTGGTGGCGCAGATCAAAGCGGTCGATCATGCGATCCTCAACCGTGCGGCTCTTTAGTACTTCAATGTAGAAAGCAGCCGGAGTCTTCACGCCCAGAAGTCCGGCTGGATCGAGTCCCAGGCCCGCAGCCGCTCCGCCTGTACCTCCCGCGAGTTTGCTGATCATACTGAGCATCCCACCGCTGGAAGAATCCGCGGGAACGAGTTTCACCGTTCCCTGATAATGGACCGGGAGCAACCACGCAATCGCGTACGAGATGATGGCCGTTTTCCACGCGACACCCCACAGGAAGCGCCGATTTTTCCAGAGAAGGACCAAAAACGGAATGCCTCCGCCCTGATGAGGTCGGGGTTCTTCCGGCGCCTCCAATGGCGGTTCGAACCTCGGAATTGTGCGGTCGCTAACTGCCACCCTTTAATCTCCAATGCGGCCAATACGTGAACTGGAATGAGGCCGTGAAATTCGTCTGTTTGTTACCCGCACTCAGCAGGGGAAAGTTCCACCACTCGTACTGCAAAAGGCTTTTCAGCGAAAGATCCTTTGCCAGCCGCCAATCTGAGCGCGCAAAAGCGTCCCGCACGTTACCGCCCTGCAGGAAAAAGTCGTCCGCTATGTTGCTGCGATACCCGAGCTGGATTGTCTTATCAGATGCAAACCAGTAGGTGCTTTCTGCCCGAAGCGCAATTCCCTGCCTGCCAACCGTCCCGTTGCCAATGATATGCCCTTTATTGGTATATCCGTCCAGATAACGCACGTTCCAGTAGAAGAACCCGCCCCCTGGGGGCTGGAGCAAGCCGGGAAGGTTGGTGTAAGCGCCTTCCACTCTCATATCAAGATGCCGCAATCCTGGAACTCTGCTCATGTAAAGCCCGGCATCATGCGCCGCCCGGCGCGGATAGCCAATGGGCGAAATCTCATCTTCAACCATGGAGTCTTCGTAAACGGTGAGCCAGTCCCGAGCGCCTGGGATGCGATAGCTGAAATCGAAGCTGGAACGGCGATCTCCGGGATCATTACCGCGTCCGACAGCATTGGCCGTGGAGAACAAGGAATGCCGGAGCGAACCGAGAGTGATCGGGAAATCAGGACCTCCAAACAGGCCGGTTCTGCCAATACCGAATTCAACATATTGCGTGGGCTTGAAATTAAATTTCACCCCATTGTTCATCGGCTGCTTGGGGAGGGTGCGCCCTAACGCAACCGCAAATTGCCCACTGTCCTGTGTGAAAACAAAGTGTTGCCCAGTCAGCTTGCTGGCCCAGAATTCGATGCGGTACGGTCCCATGTACTTGAGGATCCATGGCAGTTGTTTTGCCACGGTCTGATCCACGCGGAAGGTGTACATGGGCTCCGCGTTCATGCTTTGCAGAAAGGGGTCTTCGACCGGCCCGAGCGACAAGCTTTGCTTTCCGAATGAGGTCTGCCAGCCCCTGAAATTCCAGGCGACGTACGTGTCCAACAGCCGGAATTGATTGAACTCCGGCGTGGAAAAAGCAGGAGCGGGAGGCTTCAGATCTGCTACCTGAATCGCATCCTGGACTGACTGAGGTACCGCAGGAATGAAAGGAGCGTGTTCAAATTCACCGTCGATATAGAACCCCAGCGCACCAGCTGAGCCGCTGGCGGAGAATCCACCGAGAGTATTGGTGCCTTCTCCGAAAGGCCGGCCAAAATCATTCACGATCGTACGGCCGAAATGGTAGTCATCAATCAGCGGTGGCCCCGATATGCCCATCACGCGGGCATAGACTGAATCGATTTGCGCGTACGGCCCGGTTTCGCCGGTCAATTCCCGCTTGAACTCGACGGAGAGCGCCGTGTAAAGCCGAGCTCCTTCGTCCCCGGAAAGTTCATCAATGGAACCCGATGCTTCTTCGAGTTGGCGGGCACATTCCACGCGGGTCCATGGTTTCATCCCAGAAAGATTGCTCTTGATATATCCAAGCGCCGCGAGCCGTTCCATTGCCGGATAAACCCAGCTATCGAGCGGAACGTAAGCGGAGAAGGTGCTTTCTGAAGGGCCCGCTTCCGGATTCACAGGCGGATGGAACGTGCCATAGCCTCCTCCCGGGAGATCGGGATTGTGATGAGACGCGTAAATCTGGCGGCCAATCATCCAGCCCATGGCCGCACTGACGAAAACGTCGCTGGTGAAATGGTCTTTTCCGTATACTCGCGCCATGCTGATGATGGTGGCCAACCCATAACCCAGCGTCTGGGTTCCCCAGCCCGGATATTCATGGGCCAAAACACTGGCTGCAGACCATGCGACGATTGAATGATCGGATGGAAACGACGAGTTAAGGAGTGAACCATTCTTCCAAAACAATCCCTGGCCGGCGCCGTCTTTCGGACGCTCACGACGAGTAATCGCTTTGAGAACCTCAGTAACAATGACACCATTTACGACCGCCTCACCGGCGAGAATCGCGGTTTCGGTCTCATGATTGTCATGCTTGAGTTTCCCCAGCAGGTACATGCCGCCGGCGCCACCGACCATGGCGGCCACCCCGGCATTCGCGATGGTGCTTCCGTGTTTGGAAAATGTGCCGGTCGTATCAATACGCGATGAGAGCTCGGCATCCGCGTTGATCAAGCCCGCGGTGAGTCCGACCATCGGCGCGATCCAGTTAAGATCCTGGATTCTTGCCTTGAACGGAGCCGTCCAGATTGCTTTCTGATCGCGGGCGAGGTTGCGCAGAAAGACGGGCGGCGAGGCGCTCGCCGGCTCATAATCCGGATTGGCAGATGTGCCCTGCTGGACCTGCCGATCAACAGCAGCCGCAAGAAGCTTATGGTTGACCAACTCCTGCCCGAAACTCCGCGTGCCAGTTCCGGCGATGATCACGATCAAGGCCGCAGTGAGCCGCCTTTGTACGCTCTTCAAATCAGTCTCCACTAGAAGGTTCGGATCACGCTTGCCGCCACCGCAGCACCGGACAACAACTGGATGTATAAGCCAGCATTCTTGAGAATGGGATTTCCTCCAGAGACCTTGTCCGGAACAAAGATGGTATCGCCCGGTTGCAGGGTGGTGCTCAATACATTGCCCGACCACCATTGGCCGGAGCCTCGTCCCACCACGCTGCCGTTCGCTTTCACTACAAAGATATTTTTCTTATCTGCGATGCTGGTGGGACCGCCTGCCTGCTGTAGATACCAGCTCGCATGTTTCCCGCCGCCGAAGGTGATGGCAGACGGACTATAAACCTGCCCCGCGACCATTACGAAGTTCGGCCGCTTGGGAATAAACAGACTATCGCCCGGACGAACTTCCACATCGAAGGGCGTGTTTTCCCACCTGGAGATGTCCGAGGTGAGGTGAATCACGATCCGACCGTTAGGAGGAATCTCCTTCAAGCGGTTGATGAGATCCTGGTTCTGCTTCGGCACCGCTCCGCTCAGCGTGCGGCCTGCTCCCAGAGTCGCCTGGCCCTGCAGGTTAGCGATAAGTTCACTGCGACTGCGCGCTGACAATTCGCGAACCTGGGCGCGCTCGAGGATGGCGCCATACGGGTAAGCTTCCGCATTGAAACCGCCGGCACGTTTAAGAATCTGACTCAAACGCTCGCTGCGCTGAATGCCGTAACGTCCGGGATGCAGCACCTCGCCTGTCACAGCAATGGCGCCGCCAATGTCATTCCATCCGCCGATCTGGCCGATGGTGAGAACATCGCCTGGCTTCAGCGCCACGTCAGTATCCGGCGCTCCTGAAAGGGCCTTGCCGATCGGTACTTCCCGATGCTCCATCTCGACTTTTTCACCGTTCACGACAGAGTAACTGGAAAGATCCGCTGTGTCAGTAAAAGCGCTGCGCTTGAAACCTCCCGCGGCCCGCACCAGATCTACCGCACTCATGTGCTCTGACAGTGGATATTCTCCCGGGCGCAGGACTTCGCCATAGATGGCGACCTTGGGAGCATCCGAGTCATACCGGCCGAAGATACGGATCGTGTCGAACGGCTGTAGTTCTGGCGCAGCGGCTTTCTTGTCCAGCACGTCGCGGACGTTGAAAGCAATGACCAGCGGACTGAGGTCTGGCGGATGGAGACGCACGATTTCGCCGCGATCTGCCGGCTCAGGAAGCAGGTCCGAGAAAGAACCGATGACATCTGTGACTCGTAATCCCGCTTTGAAAGGATACTTGCCGGGACGAAATACGTGACCCTGCAGATAAACCGTTTGGTTGCTGTATGGCAGGATGGGCGAGACCGTGACCGTATCACCATCCTTCACCTGTACACGCTTGAAGGCGTCAGCAGCGGCTGAAGGTCCGCCGGTTTGCGGCAGATTCACATTCAGCATTTCCTTGCTCTGGTGAGCCTCAATGCGCTCGACTTTCACGTTGTTGAGTTCGCCGGTTACCGGCACCCCGCCGGCAAGATCAAGCACCTGGTCAAGCGTCTGCTCGTCACGAAGTTCGTAGATGGCAGGCCGGCGCACCGTGCCCGCAACCGTGACCTGCGGACCAGCCGGTGGGACCAGAATGCTGTCACCGGACTCAATGTGCACACCCGCCGAGGTCACCCCTTTGAGCATCAGCTCATAAAGATCCACTTCTTCCACAAGCTTCTTGCCGCGAACGTGCTTCACCAACCGGTAAGACCCCGTATTGGTGGGACCACCGGCGGCGATAATCGCGTTCAGCGGGGTGGAAAGAGAGCTGATGTCGTAAGCGCCAGGATTCTTTACGTCACCCACCGCGTACACACGGACGGTACGCAGGCGGCCGAGGGTCACGTCGACGGTGATGTCGCGGAATTGCCGGGTGAGCAGTTTCTGGATTACCTGCTGGGCATCGCCCAGGGTGCGGCCGGCAACAATAACACCGCCGGCTTCGGGCAGGAGCACGCGGCCCTCGCGATCGACAGTAAGCTGGAGCCGCTGTGAAGTGCGTCCCCAATATTCGATAACAAGCTCGTCACCGGGACCGATGATGTAGTCAGGGCCGACAGGGACGTCACTGACGGCGCGGTCGCGGCTCTTTTCTGCCGCTGCAACACTGTTACGGAACAACGCCGCGCCGAAACGCTCAAGGGTAGCCGGAGGATTTACTGCCTGCGTATAAAGATCACGAATTGCGGGAAGGTTGCGGAGCGGATACTGCTCCTGGGTTGAAGGCCGGCCTGTGTCTTCCGCCGGTCGCTTCCCCACACCCGTTTCTCCCGCTGACGGAGTTGGAGACGGGCTTGGTCGAGCGGCGGGCGATGGTGAGGCCGCTGCTGGAGTCGCATTGCTTTCAGCCGCACCGTATCCACGCTGTTTGAGAGCTTCGCTCATCACGTGCCGAACACGATCGTCTGAGCGGATTTGGTCGAAGAGCCGCTGATCCGTGACTTCACGGGCGCTTATCGCATAACCTCGGTTCTGCAATTGCGCGACGATTTCTGCTTTGGCGTCCGCGAGCAGTTCTGGATTTTCCTGGAGAGTCTGAATGATTTCGTCCGCTGAAAGATCTGTGTCCTGTGGCTGCTGTTGCTGTTGTTGCGACGGCTGCTGCTGGGCGTGCGCGGCTCCCGCCAGCAACAGGGACAAGCACACAAGCGTAATGGCAATGGTCCGCGCTGGGCGGAGAATGAGAAATGCTGGATTCAAGAACGCTCCCTCTGATCGATGGCGGCTCGCACACCTCTCCACCGGCACACCAATTGATGGAACGAGGTCTTCCGGCAGAGATTCCCGTTTATTGTACGGTAAACGCAGGAAAATCAACTATCAATGGGGTGCAGCTTCAGATACCTTGGCGCAGCAGGTAATAAGGTTCGCTGCTGACGACGGTCCCGGCCCGCTCCATCCCTTCCCAAGGCCAGGGCATCTTACGCCCAAGACGCCATCTTCACACTCTTAAGAAGCGGTGCGAGCCGCAGCAGGAGCACTCGTATGCAAAAAAGCTTGATCGCAATATTCGCAATTGCACTGGCAATGGGAGTCGCCGGAGCACAGACAGGAACAACGGCAGGTTCGACGGGAGCGGCAGGAAGCCCGAGCGCGGCCACAACCGGCAGCCCTGGCGTAACACAAGGAACTCCGTCCGCCACTCAGACGACGCCCGGGGCTACGGGGACTATGGGCACAACTACACCGTCCCAAAGCACGACAACGACGCCCTCGCAAAGCTCTACAACCACTCCGAGCCAGAGCACGACGACAACGCCAGGTCCGAGCACAACGACGACTCCATCTGAGAGCACCACGAGTACACCAACTCAGGCCGGTTCAACCCCAGGAACAACTACAGGGACGATCTCTGGCCCGTGCAGCACGACCAATACTTCTCCGGGATCGAGCACAACGGGGGTTCCCGCCACTGGAAGTTCGACAAGCTCCGGCGTCGGTAGTTCGTCAGGGTCATCCAGCTCTATGGGGACCAGCACAACGGCTTCGAACTCCGGCACTTCCACCCCGGCCGGAACGTCAACCACGGTGGCGGCTCCGTGCACCCCGGGAAGCACATTGCCTTCCAGCAGCAGCCCGAACACACCGTCTTCAACGACTTCGCCGACGAGTACGAGTCCAGGGACCACAACCCCGCCAAGCGGATCGACTCCGCCGAAGCGCTAGGCTTGCCGGATAGAAACCTATTGGCAGAAAACTTTTGGGTATCAGAAAAAGAGCGGCCGCGTGATGCAGCCGCTCTTTGTATTCTTGTGTCGGCCTTGACGTCACTGTGGACTGACTACGACCGGTGTAACCGTTCCTCCGGCGGTATCACCGACGAAACCGAGCATCTGCAGCTGTGGCGGACCGCTGGCAACGGTAACCCGAACTCTGGCTGGCGTTCCCCCCGTGATCACCGGGATCCAATCAGCGATATCGCGCGTAATCTTTTTGCCCGCGCGAACCAATACACCGTGAGCCGAATCCGGCAAGAGATTGCCCGTTCCATCCAGCAACTCCACATTGAAAGTGGCATCCAGAGCCGAAGTGTTCTGGATTGACATGCCGGTAAAGTGAGTTGCGTCCACCTGATAGGGGATGAAGCCCTGGCTGTAAAGGACCCGCGAGAACATGGGATGAACCTGGAGCACTACTGAATTCGCTGAGGCCCCGGATTCATCATCTGTGCGCTGATAACTAAAGTATTCCTTTACCTCGCCCGTGTCCTTGTTTGTGGCGCGAACCCTTTCACCATCAAGTTGGAAGTTCGCACCAGTACCGTCAGGGGTGGGGCTGGAGTGCGGGCACGAGAGGGCTGCCGGATCTATAGTGCCATTGCACAAAGTCACGTCAATCTCGTTAGGACTGATAAATCGCGTGTCCTGCGCGGTGAAGAAGACGGTGGTGCCTTCAATCTGGATTCTGGTGTTGTTGGTAAAGCCGATTCCCAGGATGCGCAAGGTGCTGCGGTCAGGAAGCAGTCCGCCGCCGGGGATGACATCAGTGATGGAAATTGCTCCACCTATACTTAAGGTTCCACCTACAATCTCTTGTGGATAAGTCGCTCCGCTGCCATCCAGAAAAGAAGAATTTGCAGCATCAAGATTTACCGCCAGACTGGACCCAACGGTCGCGTTCGCATTCACCGGCATGGTCATAGTGAAAAGCGGATACGAGATGTCAGTCCCCATCGTTGGGTTAGGAAGATTGGGCGCCTTGATTGACACCGCGAAGGTGGGCGGGTTCACAGACTGATTCACCAGCGCGATGCCGACTGCCTGTCCCGTAGGATCATTTACTGCAACACCGCGAACCGGCCCCGTGGAACCCGATGGCATAGTGGGACGCGCACTGCCATTGCCGATGGGCTTAGGCTCCGTCAGCAACAACTGATACTGATAAATTCCCCCCGGAGGAACCTGGTCGTCTGCCACCTTGATGGAAACGCCGGCAAATGGGACTGGTGTGGGAGTGGGTACCGGGGTCGGGGTCGGCGTAGCACCGGGTGGCGTAGGAGTTGGACCGGGATTCGAACCAGAACCTCCGCCTCCACAACCAACAAAAACGCCAAGTGAAATGATGACCAGGGCGGTAAGAAATTTCACCTTCGGGGCAATGTGGGGAACTGCCATTACAAGACTCCTAACTCTTTCGGCGACGGCTTATATTACTTGTCATTCCGCGCTCTTTAGCTGTTCAGTCGCACGCTGAAATATACTTCAGCTTAGGTTGAGACACGCCAAGCGGGCTGCCGGAACAAGAAAATCCCTGAAATATAAGGGCCACCGTTTCGCTCTCCTGATTGGGCCATTAAGAAGATTAATTTTGCTTAGCCCAGGCCAAGGCCGTTTCGGCTGCATTGAAACCACACATTCCGTGGACTCCAGCAGTCGGAGGTGTGGAAGAAGAACATAAGAATACATTAGGAAGTGAAGTCTTATAAAGACTTGCTGTGGGCCTGAGGAATAGCTGGCTGAGGATTGCCGCCCCACCTCCGATATCGCCGCCGATGAGATTCGGGTTGTGTCGCTCCAGATCGGCCGGTGTCATCATATGCCGGGCGATAATAGCTTTCTTGAAACCGGGTGCAAAGCGCTCGATCTGCGACTCGATGGTTGCGGTCATGTCTCCCGCGTAGCCGTTCGGAACGTGGCAATATCCCCATGCAGTATGTTTCCCCGGAACTGTACGTGACGGATCAAACAAGCTCGGCTGTGCGAACAAAACAAAAGGCTTGTCTGTGACCTGACCCTCCCAGACGGCGCGCTCTGAAGCGCACGTCTCTTCGAGTGTCCCCGAGATATGGACTGTTCCGGCCTGTCGACACGCTTGAGCGGTCCAGGGCACCGGCTGATCGAGCACCCAATCAATTTTGTAGGACCCCATTCCGTACTTATACTTTGCTAACTTCTTGGCGTAAGCCGGAGCGAGCCTTTGGCCCGCCATATGGAGGAGTTGTCGCGGGGTTACGTCCAGCAGAGTCAACCGGGCAGGGGGCAGCTGCTCCAGTGAATCAATCCGCGTTCCGGTCAGTACCTTGCCGCCTAGTGTTTCAAAATAGCGCACCAACGCGTTTGTCAGGTTCTGAGCGCCCCCTTTTACGAACGGCCAGCCGGAGACGTGAGCCGCCATGGCCAGCACCAGCGCCGGCGCAGACGTACCAAACATGTCCAGCGGAAGTATGGAATGCGCCGCCAAGCCGGCAAACAGGGCCTTTCCGGCAACGGTTTTGAATCGCGCGCGAGCGAGGGTTGCGGCCGGCTGCAATCCAATCAGCCCAAATCGCGCCATGAGAAATGGATGATGCGGAAAGTGTGGCGGAGCAAAGCTGTCTGCCAGCAGGTCTTGCCAGCGTTCGACCAATGGCGCGATGAGCCGCGTATAAGCGGAACCA